>SHVR01000036.1 GCA_009694185.1 Alphaproteobacteria bacterium
AAATGGTGCTCACCCTCGAACGCCAAGGCCTGATCCGACGACAGCCGGGCGTCGCCCGCAGCATCACTGTCCTGGTTGATGCCCAGCACCTCCCGGCCCTACGATCCGCACACGACCAACCAGTCAAAACCTCTGTGCAGAGGTACTAGTTCACATAGCCGGCGGCGAGGCGCGATTTATTTTAGCGCCGGGATGGGCCGACCCGGCCGCGCTAACCCGGCATCGCCTCCCTGAGCGCGGCGATGACGCGCGCCGTGGCGGCATCGGTCATTTGCGGGTAGATGGGCAGGCTCATGATCTCGCCTTGAATGGCCTCGGTCTCGGCGAGGCCGGCGGGACCGATCGGCACCCGGCCCCGATAGGCGGGTTGCAGGTGGACCGGCAGCGGATAGTGGACGTTGGTGGCGATCCCCTGGGCCTTCAGATGCTCGCGCACCCGCTCGCGCTCGGGCGTGCGCACCACATATTGGTGATAGACATGGCTCACGCCCGGCCCGGCGGCGGGCGTGCGATAGGGGGTCCGGGCGAGGCCCGCATCATAGGCGGCCGCGATTGCCTGGCGGCGGGCGTTTTCCGCCATGAGAGTGCCGAGCTTGACCCGGAGGATCGCCGCTTGCAGTTCGTCGAGGCGGCTGTTCAGGCCCGGGCTGTCGCTGATATAGCGCTGCCGCCAGCCATATTCCCGAAGTGCCCGGAGTGTGCCCGCCAGCGCCGCATCCTCGGTCACGAGCACGCCGCCATCGCCGAGTGCCCCCAGATTCTTGGTCGGATAGAGGCTATAGGCGGCAATGGCGCCGAAGCGGCCGACCTGGTGGCCGTCGATGGCGGCGCCATGGGCCTGGGAGCAATCTTCAAGCACGCCGGCGCCCACCTTGGCCGCCAACCGCGCGATCTCGGCCATGGGCGCCGGATGGCCGTAGAGATGCACCGGGATCACCGCCTTGATGCGGAGCGTTGTGTTCGCCAGCACGGCGGCGAGATCGTCCGGCGCCATGTTGAAATCGGCCGGGTCGATGTCCACCAGGATGGGTGTGGCGCCCACCAGTTCGATGGCCGCCACGGTGGCGACCGCCGTGTGCGACACCGTGACCACCCCGTCGCCGGGACCAACGCCGAGGGCACGCAGGCCAATCTCCAGGGCATCGGTGCCGTTGGCCACACCAACCGCGTGGGCTGTACCGACAAAGGCCGCGAACTCGGTTTCGAATGCCCGCACCTCGTCGCCCAGAATATACCAGCCGCCGTCGAGCACGCGCCGGATGGCGGCGTCGATCTCGGCCTTGTGGGCCAGATAGCCGGCACGCGGATCGGTCTGGGGAATCGGGGGCAGGGTCATGGGTGCCTCACAGATAGGCGGGCAAATGCTCGCGATAATAATCGAGGGCGCGGCGCAGTCCCTCGGCCAACGGCACCTTGGGCCGCCAGCCCGTCAACGACCGAAACGCCTGGTCGTCGGCATAATAGTCGCCAATGTCGATGGCTTTGCGTTCGGGCGGGAACTCGCGCACCACATACCGCCCGCCACTCGCCGCCACCAGCATATCGGCAACTTGGCGGAGGCTCACCACGCTATCGCCCGAGAGGTTGAAGGCGCGCCCATCGGTCAGCGGCTCCACGGCCGCCGCCAGCAAGGCCGCCACCGCGTCGTCGACATAGGAGAAGTCGCGCAATTGATCGCCGCCCCAGACCTCGAACGGCTGGCCTTCGAGGGCGAGCCTGATCCAAATTCCGAGGAACGTCTGGCGGGCATCCTTGACGCGCATGCGCGGCCCGTAGGTGTTGGTCAGGCGCAAGGCGGTGGCGCGCAGCTTGTACACATTATTGTAGAGAATGTGATACCACTCGCCCGCCATCTTGTTGATACCGTTGACGTCGGTCGGACGCAGCAGATGCTTTTCGTCAACCGGCAGGTAATCGGGCTTGCCGTAGATCTGGCGGGTCGAGGCGAATACCACCTTGGCGGCGGGATTGTTGTGGCGCAGCGTCTCCAGCAGCGAGAGTTGGGCGGCGCAATTGATCTCAAGATCGGCAATGGGCTCCCGCATCGAGTCCAAATGGCTGGTCTGGCCCGCCAGATTGAAAATCAGGTCCATGTCGCGCACGAGAAACCGCAGGCTGTGCACGTCGCGCATATCGGAAATGTTGATCCGAACCCGATCCTCGATACCGCGCACATTGACGAGATTGCCGCCATATTCGGCAATCAGGCTGTCGATCAACAGCACCTTGGCGTCGAGTGCCACCAGGCGATGGGCGAGCGCCGAGCCGATGAAACCGAGGCCGCCGGTGACGAGCACCCGCTTGCCGGCAAACCACTGCTCCTTGCCGTTCATGGCCGGGGACTCTCCTCCATCAGGGGAAACGGTCCATGGTTAGCCGCACTCGCCTTAACGGACAAGTTACGGCTTCGTAAGCCGGCAACTATTTCATGCCGAGCTTCCAGAAGACGGGCCACGGGAGGTTGACCGCCGGCTGCCAATCGACATGCTTTGCCGTCGCATAGAGCTTGTCGAGGGTCCACAAGAAGATGAAGGGCGGATCGTCGTAGATCAGGTGGAAGAGCTTGCGCAGATGCTCTTCCCGGGCCTTTGGATCCATGATGCCGTTGGCCTCGTCGATCAGGGGGTCGAGCGTCGGATAACTGACCCAGCTATTGGAACCATCGGTGCGAACGGTCCGCGCCAGCCGGCCGACCGGGTCGTTGTTGTAATCGGTCCAGGTCCAGAACACCATTTCCGCCTCGTCGAACCGCCGGGCGAGCACGAATTCGAGCCATTCGCCATAGGGCAAGACATCGAGCTTCGCCTTGATGCCCACCCGTTCGAGATACCGCATGATGGCCTCGGCGATCTCCGGAGCCCTGGGCACGCGACCCGAGGCCATGGTGACGAAGCGATAAGTCTTGTCGAAATTGAACTTCGCTTCCTGCAAGAGCTGTTTGGCCTTCTTCTCGTCATAGGGATAGGGGTCGCGGCCGATGTCGCAGCCGATCAGGCCCTTCTGACAGGGTGCCGCCACCAGCCGGGCATAGCCGGCGAGCTGCTTGTCGGCAATCGACTTCTTGTCGACCGCGAAATTGAAGGCCTGGCGCACCTTCTTGTCGGCCAGCGTGCCATCGGCGCGGTGATTGGTCAGGCTGACGAAGATGTTCTGATAGGTGGGCAAGATCAGCACGCGGGCGGCGGGGTCGGCCTCGACCTCGCGGGCCATGTTTGCCGGCACGCCGACGACGATATCCGCTTCACCGGCCTGAAACAGGCGCACCCGATCCAGTCCGTCCGGCATGATGCGGATATGGATGCCATCGACCGATGGCGGATAACCCCAATGCGCCTTGTGCGCCCGAAGCCCGATATGACGACCCGCCACGCGGCCGGCGAACGCATAGGGTCCCGTTCCCACCGGCGCCTGGGCAAACGCCTCGTCGCCGATGCGTTCGATCAAATGCTTCGGCACGATGTAGAAATATTCGCCGAGATTCTCGAGCAAAGACGCATCGGGCTTGTGCAGGTGCAGCCGGAGGGCATGGCTATCGACGATTTCCACGTCGCGAATGTTGCTCACGACGACGACGGCGCGCGGGTTCTTGAGGCGAGGGTCCGATGCACGCCGCCAACTGAAGCGCACGTCCGCGGCCGTGAACGGATCGCCATTGTGAAAGACGACATCCTTGCGCAAGACAAATTCGTAAACGAGCCCGTCGGATGAAGCCTTGTTGTGGGTGGCCAGCATCGCCATGAGCTTGCCATCGAGATCGTGGCCGTAGAGACCCTCGAACGTGTTGGAAAAGACCATCTGGTCGTCGCTGCCAATGATCCGGTGAGGGTCGCCGCTCGAAATGTCGTTGCCGGCAACGACCTGGACGATCTGGGCGGCGGCCGTCGTCATGACGATGAGGGCGAGCGCGCACGCGATCAGCATGGCGCGCGCCGTGCTCGCTACTCCCATCCGAGCGCCGCTCGACGACAAGTGTCGACCCTCCATCATGGGGCGCGCGACCGATTCAGGTCTCCAGAATGGCCAGCGGCGTGCCTTCGGTCACGCTGTCCCCGGTCGCCACCAGCAGTTCCTTGATCACCCCGCCGGTCGTCGCCGACACCGGGATCTCCATCTTCATCGATTCGATGAACAGGATGGCATCATCCTCCGACACCCTGTCTCCGACCGCCGCTTCGATCCGGCACACCTGCCCGGATATTTCGGACAGCACACGTTCTGTTGCCACACCCACCCCCTCGCCCATCTTTCAGGCGCGCGACTTTATCACCGGGCCGGCGCCAGACAAGAATACTGAAGGCGGTGCCGTTCCGTGCGAAGCTGGTCCGGGACGAGAATCCGAGATCGCGGTCATGGATCTGATCGAGAACCTGACATTCGACGAAATCCAGGCTGGCGACTCCACCACCATAACCCGCATCGTTTCGCGACATGACCTGGAGCTGGCGGCGGCACTCTCGGGCGAAACCGACTTCGCCGCCCTCGATGGCGCGGCCGCGCACGCCTTTTGCCGGGCGTTGATCGAGGGCCTGCTGAGCGGGCGCCTGCCCGGCCCCGGCACAGAATTGGCCGACCAACAATGGCGTTTTCCGGCACCGGTGGCCGAGGGCGACCGCATTACCGCGACCGTCCGGGTCGTCGCCAAGCAAGCGGGTATCGTCCGGTTCGATTGCCGCTGCATCAATCAGCATCGCCGGGTGGTGCTGGCGGCCCGGGCCAGTGTGCGGGCACCCGCCGAGAAGCAGAGCCGCCGGCGAGGCGAACCGCCCGATATCCAAGTCGCCAAGCACCCGCGTTACCGGGCCCTGATCGACGCCTGCGCCCAACTGCCGCCACTCGCCATGGCGATTGTCCACCCGTGCGACCGGGAATCCCTCTTGGGCGCCATCGAGGCCGCGAAGGCCGGCCTGATCCAGCCCGTCCTGGTGGCCCCGCAAGCCAAGCTCCGCGACGTGGCGGCGAAGCATGGCATTGAAGGGGCTCTAGACTGGCTCCGTCCCCGCCTCGAAGGGCGCCGGCTGATCGGCGCCGGCCATCGTGTGGTGCATGGCGACCTCGTCTATAGCCAGCCGATCCGTCTCGACGTGGGAGTGCTGGCGGCACTCGATGCGCTCGTGCCGCTAGCCCCCCTGCACCAGCCGCACAATCTGGGCGCCATCCGGGCGCTGGCCCGGCTCGATCCGGACCTGCCGCAAATCGCCTGCTTCGACACGGCCTTCCATCGCACCCACTTGGCCGTCGCCGACCGCTTCGCGCTGCCCCGCGAACTCTACGATGCCGGCGTCCGGCGCTATGGCTTCCACGGGCTTTCCTATGAATATGTGGCCGAAACTCTGTCCAGCGTGGCGCCCGAAATCGCGGCCGGGCGGGTGATCGTGGCCCATCTCGGCGCCGGCGCCAGCCTCTGCGCGATCGCTTCGGGCAGAAGCGTCGACAGCAGCATGGGCTTCACCGCCCTTGACGGCCTGATGATGGGGACGCGCACTGGCGCGCTCGATCCGGGCGTCATCCTCTATCTGCTCCAAGAACGGAAAATGGATGCCGCGGCCATCCAGCACCTGCTCTATCACGAGAGCGGCCTCGTGGGCGTCTCGGGCATCAGTGGCGATATGCGCGTCCTCTTGGTGAGCCCGGATCGCCGCGCCCAAGAAGCGGTCGAGTTGTTCTGCTTCCGGGTGGTCAAGGAAATCGGTGGCCTCGCCGCCGTGCTCGGCGGCCTGGACGGCCTGGTGTTCACCGCCGGCATCGGCGAGCACGCGGCGGGATCCGTGCCCGGATATGCGCCGGCTCGGCGTGGCTCGGCATCCAGCTCGACCCGGCCGCCAATTCGCGTCGCGGGCCGCGCATCACGGCACCGACCAGCCGGGTTTCCGCCTGGGTGGTGCCGACCGACGAGGAGCGCTTGATCGCGCGGCACACCCAGCGGGTGCTGACGACCGGATAATTCAGATGGCCGTGAAGCCGCCGTCCACCAAGAGGTCCGAGCCGGTCACGAACGAGGATTCGGCACTCGCCAGAAAGAGTGCGGCGGCGGCGATTTCCTCGGGCTGGCCCAGGCGCTTCAGGATCGTGTCGTCGCCGAGCGCCTTCTGGGCGCCACCCACATCGGCGTAACGCCGCATGATGCGGTCGGTGCCGATCGGCCCGGGCGACAGACTGTTGACCCGGATGTTCTGGCCCGCATGGTCGATCGCCATGGCCTTGGCGAGCTGGATCAAGGCACCCTTGGCGGCGCAATACCAAGTACGTCCCGCCTTGCCGACGCTGCCGAGCTGGGAGGCAATGTGGATGATGCTACCGCCACCCGAGGCCGCCATGGCGGGGACCGCATATTTGCTCATCAGGAAGGCGCCGTTGAGGTTGACCGAGAAGGTGCGGTTCCAGTCGTCCTCGGCGATGTCCGCGACGGTGCCGTCCGGAATCCAGACGGCCGCATTGTTGACCAGAACATGCAGCGCGCCGAAGCGCTGCTTGGCGAGTTCGACAGTGGCCCTGGCATCGCCGCTCTTCGAGACATCGCAGACGCACCCGATCGCACGGCCACCATCCTGGGTAATGCGCTGGGCCGTCGCCTCGGCGTTGGCACCGTTGAGGTCGGCCGCGACCACCGCGGCACCCTCGCCCGCCAGGCGCGCCGAGATGGCGCGACCGATGCCGCCGCCGGCCCCGGTCACGATCGCAACCTTACCCTCGAGCTTGCCGCCTGCCATGTCAGTCCTCCCCCGCCGCCATCGCCGGGCCCTGGAAGTGGACCCGATGGCGCTCGACCTGTTCGTTGTAGCCGGCGCGATAACGCCGGTATGAGTCGCCATGGGCCGCCTGGGCTTCCGCCTCCCGCCCAACCACGGGTATGGGTTCCAGGTCGAAATGGCCGTGGCGATCCTCGCCCCTGACCAGCATGGCCGGCATGCGCATCGAACCGGTGTGGCGCACGCCTGTCGGAATGTAGCTGATGCCGAGGCCGATGCGCCGGTCGTCGCTGCCATTCGGCTGCGATTGGTGCACCACCAGGGTGTGGTGTAGGGAAAACTGGCCAGACTCTAGCGGCGTGAACGCCACGCGGCTGGTATCCAGGGGTTCGACGATCGCCTGGGCACCCGCGTTGATGCTGTTGGGCAGGATTTGCGGCGCGTGGTGAAGCTGGCCCCAGCCCGAGCTGCCGGGCAGCATCTCCATGCAGCCGCTCGCGCGGGTGGCCGGCGAGAGCGCTATCCAGGCGCTGACATGCTCATAGGGTGTCAGGCCGAAATAGGTCGCGTCCTGGTGCCAGGCGGTGATGGCGTCGGTTCTGGGCTCCTTGATGAACCAGGTCGCGTTGAAGACCAGGATGTCCGGGCCGATCAGGTCCTCGACGGCGTCGAGGACAGCCGGCTGGGTCACGATCCCGTGCACCCAGGGCAGCAGCACATGGGTCTTGCGGCGATATTTCGACTCGACCGGCCCGGGCCCGAGGGTAGCCTCGAACCGCTCGAGGCAGGTCCGGTAATGGGCGGCCTCGGCGGCCGTGATGCCAAGGACGGGGCTCAGAAAATTGTCCCGTCGGTAACGCTCGATCTCGCCCGGCGTCAGCTTCCTTGTCATGATCAACCTCGCCAATCATCTTCCCCGAGCGCGGCCCAAGGCCAGATGCGGCCACGGGTCCGGCACTTGACCCATGGGCACCTCGATCAAGGTCGGGCCGGCGCGATTGAGCCCGGCGCGGATCTGGGCACCCAGCGCCTCGGGCGTCTCGGCGCGCACACCGGCGGCGCCGAAGCTTTCGGCCAGCTTGACGAAATCCGGATTGCGCAGCTCTGTCGCGATGACCCGCCCGCCATAGTCGTTCTGCTGCATGCGGCGGACATTGCCATAGGCGCCGTCGTTGAAGACGACCGCCACCACGTCGAGGCCCTGCTGCACGGCGGTCGACATTTCCTGCACGTTGAACATGAAGCCGCCATCGCCCGAGACCGAGACGACCTTGCGGTCCGGATTGGCGATCTTGACCCCAAGTGCCGTGGCGAAACCATAGCCCAAGGTTCCCTGATAGCCGGACGAGACATAGGTGCGCGGCGTATAGACCGGAAAGCCGACCCGGGCCACATAGCCCACTTGGGTCAGTTCCTCGACGAAGAAGGCGTCGTCGGGCATCGCCGCCCGCAAGGCGTCGAGCCAGGCCATCTGCGGCCCGAGTTTGGCATCGAGATATTGCCGGACCTCGCCCTTGAGCGTCGTCATCTCGTCGGCGCGCGAGGCGCGGCGGCGATTATGGGCCGCGAGGCGCCCGGCGAGTGCCGCCAGCGCTTGGCGGGCATCGGCCGTGATGGCGACCGTCGGCACGGCGTTGCGCGTCACCTCGGTCGGGTCGATGTCGATGCGGATGAGCTTGAGATCGCCATCGACGCCCCAGGCGGGCACCTGGGGAAAGAGGCGGGTGCCGACGCCCAGCACCACGTCGGCCTTGCCCCAAAGGCGATGGCCCGCCTGTAGGCGGTGGGCGAGCGGGTGGCGATCGCTCAAGGCGCCGCCAGCCGCCCGGCTCAAGATCACCGGCGCCTGCAACATTTCGGCCAGCGCCCGAAGTTCGGCCTCGGCCCCGAAGATGCCGCCGCCGACAAAGATCAGCGGGTTCTCCGCCTGGCCCAACAGGGCCGCCGCTTTGTCGATCAGGTCGGGGTCGGGGACGGGCGGCGCCGAGGGCACGCCCGGCGTGCCGAGATCGATCTCGCACTGGAGGCCGAGCACGTCGGGTGGGATCTCGATGCCGGCCGGCCGCACCCGGCCGCTCCCCATCTGCCGGAACGCCTCGCGCATGAGTTCCGGCACCTGGGTCGGATGCTCGGCGCGCATGGCCCATTTGGTCAGGCCGCGCATGGTGCCGAGCTGATCCGGTATCTCGTGCAACTGGCCGGTACCGCGCCCGATGAACGGCGTGTGTATCTGGCCGGCGATGCAGAGGACCGGCGCGTTGCAGGCATAGGCCGTCGAGAGCGCCGTCGTGGTGTTGAGAAAGCCCGGTCCCGGCACGACAGCGTAGGTACCGACCTTGCCCGTCGAAACGGCATAGCCGAACGCCAAATAGCCGGCGCCCTGCTCGTGCCGCGTATGGATGACCCGAACCTGGTTGCGTTCGTCATGGAAGGCATTGAACAGATGGTCGAGCTGGACCCCCGGCAGGCCGAAGACCGTATCCACGCCATGCGCCGCGAGCGACCCGACCAGCGCCTGCCCCCCCGTCATTCGCGCCATGCGGCCACTCCTTCATTCCTGTCCCGGCAAACTCGGCCGGCCGGCCGAGCTTGCCGACTTTAGCGACGGCTGAAAAGACCGGAGTTTCCGACGCCGGGCCGGGTGGCCGCCGCCTGGCAACGGTTTTTCATGGCAAAATCATGGCATAGACGAGATGTCGCCGGCCGCGCCACACCGGGCCGTCCGCTCTCGTTCCATGCCATTGCGACACAAAATTAAACAGCCGCCGCTACTTGAAAGGGCCCGTTAACCATTTATTTTAAGATATCGTAACAGCCCAGGTTCCCGTGCCGGTTTACGCGAGGCGGAGGGTTTTAGCGAGAACTGCGGGGTCGCGTGACAGGGCTTCGATGATGTTCCAGCGCTATGACCAGCGCGATTAGCTCTTCCCGGGACAGCTCGTTGGGTGGTTCGAGAACCATCCGATTCTTGAATCGAAATCCGACCCCGCCGTCCAGGGAAATCCGCTAAAAATGGCCGCCCAACCTGGGCTGTTACGAAATTAACGCATTAACCGGGGAGAACGCGGCGCGGCCTGGGGTAACATTCGTAAAGCCTTCGGACTCGCAGGATCGTGGGATACGCGGTGATGAATATTGGGCAGGTTCCGATCGACCGGGCCATCGGCCTCATCTACGACGCGGCGCTGGACGCCCAACGCTGGCCAGAGGCATTGACCGAGATCGCCGATCTGACTGGCGCAATCGGCGCCAACGTGATCGTCGAGGACGCGCGCCGCGCCAAGAGCGCCTGGTTCGAAGTCGGGCGGCTTGATGGCGCGCTCGTGACGCTGCATTTGCAGCGGCACCATGGCTCGCCAGCCAACCCGTGGACCCCCTTGGCGCAGAAGATTCCCCCGGGAGTGATCGCGTATTTCTCGCAATTAGTGCCGTTCCGCCAATTGGAGCCCACGGCCTACTATCAGGAAATCCAGCGCCCACAGGGCATCGTCCACCAAATTTGCGCCGGCATCGAGAATGACGGCGTCAGGCGGGTGCGCGTCGGCGTGTTCCGATCCGCCGAGGCGGGGCCGGGCGGACAAGCAGAGGGGCGCATTCTCCAGGCGCTGGCACCGCATCTCAAATGCTTTGGGCGGGTGGCCACCAGGATCCAAGGCAGCGGCTTGGCCGAGGCCATCGCCTTCGATGCGCTCGACCGCATGCGCGAGGGGGTCATCCTGCTCGACGAACAAGGCCGCGTACTGCACATCAACCGCCAGGCCGAAGCCGTGCTCGGGGCGGACGATAGGCTGCAGGTGACCGGCCGCCGCTTGATCAGCCGCTCGCCGCACCAGGCGACGGCGCTCGATCGGCTGATTGCGCGGGCAAACGCGGGCCTCGGCGGCGGCCAGTTGGCGATTGGCCGCCGGAACGGCCGCCCGTCCTTTCTGGTGACGGCCCTGCCGATCGGCCGGCGGTCGGAATGGCCCCAGGAGGAACCGCCATCGGCGATGCTCTTGATCCACGACCTGGATAGGGTGGCCGAGGACACCGCCACCCTATTGGCCGAAATCTACGATCTGTCGCCGCGCCAAGCCCGGATCGCCGTCGATGTGGCGTCCGGAATCGGCCTGCCAGCGATCGCGCGCAACCTCGGCGTCAGCCAGCACACGGCGCGGAGCCACTTGCAGCAAGTCTTCCGCAAGACCGGCCTCGCCAACCAGATTGCCCTGGCGGCGATGGTCGGCCGCCTGGAATCCGCCCCACACGCCGATGAGTCCGAGTTCTAAATAATACGCCGCTCGCCGGCGGCATCCGGGCCGGGCGGCGGGCGCACGCCGAAGAACGCCTTGATCCGCCCGATCAGGGCCTGCGCGAGGCCGCGTTTCAGCGTCCCCTCCTCCTGGCGCGAGCCCTTGTAATCGGCCTCTTTACGGTCGTTCTCGATCTGCATCCGGGCGATCATGTCGGCCAATTTCTCCATGATCTGGGGGCGGTGCTCGAAGACGGTCTGCATGGCCGCCTTGCCGATCTCGTAGACGACGAGATCGGCCGTGGCGCGGACGTTGGCGCCGCGCGGCTCGCCGGTCAAAAGCGACATGATGCCGACCGGTTCGCCGACGCCGAGTTGGGCCACCCGCAATTCGCTGCCGTCATCCTGCGTCAGCGTCAACTCGACGCCGCCCGCCGCGATGATGAACATCGAATCGCCGGCATCGCCTTGCCGGATCAACCGTTCGGGCCAACCGAACTGCCGCCGTTCGGCCGCCTCGGCCATGATGGCGATATCGCGCTCGTCCAGTTCGGCAAACAGCCAGGCGCCCTTCAGCAGGCCGGCGAGCGCCGGCTCGGTGTGCGATACGACGAACCGCTCGGCATGGTCGGGGTCGTCCCGGGTGAAGACATTCTGGCGGCGATAGGCGAAACGGATGCCGGCGCGGCCGCTCGCATGCCAAATGGCGGCCGCCACCTCGTTGTCGCAGGTGGAATACTGGTTGTATTCCGGAATCCAATAGCGGACGGTGAAGCGCTGGCCAAGGTCGGTGAACGCATTTAAAACAATCTGCGGTTGCGGCAACTGGAGAATGGTCGGGCAGTACCTGAGCGCCTCGCGCAGCATCGCGACGATGCGGCCCGGCGATGCGCCGTGCTCGAATTCGACAGTCAGCAAACGCCTGGTGCGACGCTCGGGCTGGTGGAAATTCACGATCTCGTTGGTCGCGACGCGGCTGTTGGGAATATAGCGAAGATTGCCGTCCAAACTGAGGATGGTCACGAACCGCCAATTCATGTCCTGGACGGTGCCCATTTCGCCGCCGAACGAGACCATGTCCCCGCGAGTGAAGGGCTTCGCCAGATTGACCGAGATGCCGGCAAAGATATCCGCGAGTGTCGCCTGGGCCGAATAGCCGAAGATGAACGCGACCGCGCCCGACGCGGCGGCGATCGCGGTGATCGCGGTGTACGGCCGATCGAAGACCAGATGGATCACCAGCATGATCGCGATCAGGTAGATGAAGCCGGCAATGAAATCGGTGATGAGCTTGGGCACCGCCGGCTGGCCGTCGCGCATCAGGAGGCCACGCCAGACATAGCGTTCCAGGATGCGGTTGCAGGTGAAAGCGACGGCGAGCCACCACACGGTCGCCACGCCATCGCCGATCGGCTTGCGCCAGGCGCCGAGGACGCCCGGCAAGAGCCTGTCCATCAGCCAGTCGCGAGGACCAGCAGGACGGACAACAAGGTCAGCAGCGACAGGCCTAAGCCGAGCGGATGGTGGCCCTTGCCGGCAAGCCACCGGAAGACCATGGCAAAGACCATGGCGGCGGCGGCGAGGACGGCGAGCAGGCCGAAAAAATCCAGCAAAACATCGACATTGAACGGCAGCATCTGGTCGCCCCGTACCCGAATCCCCTCCAGTAGCTGTGGCGTGGCCAATGGGTCGCTACCCCACCCGCGCCATCAACTCAGAAATTCCCCGGATAATGGCCGCCATCCATCAAGAGGTTCTGGGCCACCATGAAGCCCACATGGGTGCTGCACAGGAAGGCGCAAACCTTGCCGAACTCCTCGGCCGTGCCGAAGCGCTTTGTTGGATTCTGCGCCATGCGTTCGGCATAGATCGTCTCGAAATCGCGGCCGGTCTGCTGGGCGGCGAACACCGAACTCGAGCGCAGCCGATCGGTATCGAACGGTCCCGGCAGCAGATTGTTGATGACCACGTTCTTGTGCACCACCTCGCGGCAAATGGTGGCGCAGAAGCCGGTGAGCGCCATGCGCGCCGCGGTCGAGAGGCCGAGATTGGGCACCGGCATCTTCACCGATGCCGAGGTGATGTTGACGATCCGCCCGAAATTACGCGCCGCCATGCCATCGATGACCGCCGTGATCATTTCCACATGGCCGAGAAGCTGCGCCTCGAGGGCCGCCATCCAACGCGCCCGGTCGTCGGTGCGGAAGTTGCCGGGCGGCGGGCCACCGGCGTTGGTCACCAGAATGTCGGGCTCCGGACAGGCCGCGAGGATCGCCTTGCGGCCCTCGGGCGTGGTGATGTCGGCGGCGATAGCCGTGACCTTCACGCCGGTCTTCTGGCGGATTTCGCGAGCCGTCGCCTCGAGCGCCTCGGCGCCACGGGCATTGATGACGAGATCGACCCCCTCTTCGGCAAGCGCCATGGCCGAACCCTTGCCAAGCCCCTTGCTCGCCGCGCCGACGATGGCCTTGCGCCCCTTGATGCCCAGATCCATGTTGCGTCTCCTCCTGGTTTATCGCCCGGGCCGACCGTTCGGTCTGCCGCTGGAGCCTTTGTAGCATCATGCTCCGGCGTCGAGCACGCCCCGAACCAAGGCCAGGGTCACCGGCCGGCCGCTCGCGAGCGAGGCCCTGTCCACGGCCGCCACGATCCGCCGGGCGGCATCGAACGACCGCTCGATCCGCCGGATCAGGAACGCAATCGCTTCCTCGGGCGCCACGAGCTGGCGATCGGCGAAGAGCTTTTGGATGAGCGCCCGCATCAGCGCGTCGTCCGGCCCGGAAATGGCCGCCGCCGGAGCCGCGATCAGGCGCGAGCTAAGATCGGCGAGCGCCAAGCCCCAGCGATGGGGCGGCCGGCTCGCGGTCAGCAGCATCGAGCCCCCCGCCTCGCGCAAGCGATTGTAGAGCCCAAGGAGCGCCAGCTCGTCGACGCCCGCATCCGCCGCCTCCAGCACACATCGCAGGCCCCCGCCCAAAAGCGCCACCGTGTCGCCACGACCCAAGACCCGGGCCGGCAGGAAGGCGGCACCCGAGCGCCGCCGCCAGAGATGGGCCAGATGGGTCTTGCCGCAACCGGCGGGCCCGTAGATCACTAAGGCGGGGCCCGGCCAGTCCGGCCACCGGTCGACCCACCCAAGAGCCGCCCTGTTGCACTCGGCGACCAGGAAGTCCTCGACCCCCATCGCCGCCAGATGCGGCAGGGTCAGCGGCAACTGTTCGCTCATGGCCCCCCATGCCCGGCGTCAAGGTAGAGCCGGCTCAAGCGGTAGCGGGCAAGGGCAAAGCGAATCAACACGCCCGCGACCGCCGCGACCGGCAAGGCCACCAGCATGCCGAGGAAACCGAACAGCGCCCCACCGGCAAACAGCGCGAACATCACCCAGACCGGATGCAAGCCGACCCGCTCGCCCACCAGCCTGGGCGTCAGCACATAGCCTTCCAGAATTTGTCCGACGACGAATATGCCGCCGACCAGGGCGACCGCTGGCCACTGGGTGAACTGGGCGGCGGCAAGCCCGACGCTCGCGACCAGGCCGAACAGGGTGCCGACATAGGGCACGAAGGAGATGAAGCCGGCGAGCAGCCCCACCACCAGGCCGAAATCGAGGCCGGCCAGCACGAGGCCCGCCGCATAAAAGACGCCGAGCACGAGGCAGACCGTGGCCTGGCCCCGGATATACCCGGCGAGCGTCGCATCCACGCGCGCCGCCTGCTCGTGGATGATCGCCCGATGCCGGCGCGGCAACAAGGCGTCGATCCGGTCCACCACCCGGTCCCAGTCGCGCAGCAGATAGAAGGCGACGATCGGGGTGACGAATAGCAGGCCCAGCAGATTCAGGAAGGCGGCGCCGCTGGTCAACAGCCGCTCCGCCACCTTGGCCAGCCAATTGAAAAGCGTGCCGACATGGCCGCCGGCCGCCTCTTGGATGCGCTTCATGTCGTCCGGCGAGAGGCCGGCGATGAAAGTCTCGGCGAGCGGCATGAGGCGCGCCTGCAACGCTTCGACGGCAGCCGGCGCGCGGCGTATCAGATCGCCGATCTGGGCCTGCAACAGGGGCACGAGCAGCAGCCCGACGGCGACCGCCGCGAGCGCCGCGACGATCAGGACCATGAGTGCCCCGAGCCCCCGTGGCACACGATGGCGGTCCAGGCGATCGACCAGCGGATCGAAGAAGTAAGCGATCGCCAGGCCGGCGACGAAGGGCAGCAGAATATCCTGGAGCAGGTAGAGAAATGCGGCGAGCGCGAGCGCGGCCCCTGCCCAGAGGCGCGCCGGCGCCGTCACGGCTGATCCTCGACGCGGGCGAAGGTCCGCAGCCACTGCCGGCCATAGACCAGGCCCGAGAACAGGGTGGTGAGCGCCACGCCATAGATCAGCAGCGTCGCCAGGCCGAAATCACGCGCGCCGAGGCCGAGCATGGCGAGCGTCAAGCCCGCCAGAAGAATCTGCGCCACCGTGTTGAGCTTGCTAATCATGAGCGGCTTAATACGCGGCAGATTGGCGGTGAAGGCATATTGCAGCATCGCGCCGCCGATGATGACCATGTCGCGAAAGACCACCAGGATGACGAGCCAAGCCGGCAAATGCTGGTGCAAACCGAGGGTCACGTAGACGCTCACCACGAGAGCCTTGTCGGCAAGCGGGTCGAGATAGCTGCCGAGCTTGGTCCGCCAGCCCCAGCGCCGCGCCAGCACGCCATCGACGGCATCGCTGACGCCGGCCAGCACGAACAACCAGAAAGCCGCCGCGAAATCATCGGTCACGATCAGCCAGATGGCGACCGGCACGCACAGCAGGCGCATGAGGCTAATGGTGTTGGGGAGGTTCACCGGGACTCGCGCCCCGCCGGCACGCCGCCGATCGCCAGCACCCAATCGTCGCCAGCACCCTCGAGCTGCAATTGGGCCTCGCCGAGAGCCGCGCGCAATGGCTCGCGCTCGCCGGAATAGCGGATGCGGAGGACCGCCTCGCGGCGCGTCAGGCTCAGCAGATCCTGGTGCGACACCGCCTGGACTCCCGCCAGCCGGCGGCGCACCAGCGCCAGATACTCGACCCCCTCGAGCGGGATCCTGACCGTCAATTCGTCCCGTTGTTCACTTGCAATCCAGGCCGTTTGGCGCCATGCCTCCTCGATTTCACCCACCATCGTCTCGACCGCTTTCGCCAGCAAGATGTCGATATCTGCCTCGGGCGCGGCGATGATCCGGTTGATGTCGTCCCCCGGCGCCGAGCCATGGCGCATGGCGGTCAGGACGATTTCAACCTCGCCCGGCGACGGCATGGCGTAGGCCGCGTGCACGACCATGACCTCGCCCACACCATAACGCTCCGCCAGCGCCCTCAGGCGCTCCCGGTTGCCGGCGAGGGCCTCGGCCGCGTCGATGGTCGCCATATCGCCGTGGTCGGCCCGGGGGAGCGCCATCGGCACCAACCCACCGACCGCCACGCCACCCGGGGCAACCGCCTTTTGCCACTGGGCCCGCCAAGCATTGTCGGCCTCCCAGAGCAACCGGGCACCCGACGTCTCATAGACGGGAACGACGAGCAGCGGCTTGCTCATGGTGTCGGCGAACGCGGCATCATGGTCGTTCAGAAAGTCCCGGGTCCGGACCCGATCGAAGACGACACCGATCCGCGCGCTGTAACGGCCAGGCGAGACGCGCTCGTCGCGGAGCTCGACGCCACGCACCAGGGCCGCCAGCGTCGCGGCGTCCGGCGCAGCGACAAGCTGGCGATGTTCGCGCAAGACGAGACGGTCGAACAATCGCCGCGCCGCCACCTCCGGCGCCCTCGCCATGGCCTGCTCGCGCGCCATGGCCGGATTGGCCGTGGCCACGTCCACCAGCACATCGGGAGCAATATAGGGATCGGCGGCCCGGGCGCCGCCCAGCCCGAGCACCACCGCAAGCAGGGCCAGCGAGACCGCCCGGCGGATCGTCCGCCCCGTTCGCCCCCTGACCTCTGCCATTGCAAACCGTCCCCGATACAGTATTTTCAGCCCCGTTACCCGGCGACACCAGACCTGGGCGCCGGATTATACGATGTCGATCGCATGCCAGACAAAGACCGTCGACGCGGCAATTCCCGACGCCACACCTACCTGGCGGCCGGCGTCGATATCGACGCCGGCAACGCCCTCGTTCAACGTATAGCCCCGCTCGCGCGATCGACGGCGCGCCCAGGCGCGGACGCGGCACTCGGCGGCTTCGGCGCCTTGTTCGATCTGAAGGCCGCCGGTTTCCGAGACCCGGTCCTGGTTGCCGCGACCGACGGTGTCGGTACCAAATTGAAGGTTGCCATGGCCGCCGGCCGCCACGATAGCATCGGAATCGACTTGGTCGCCATGTGTGCCAACGACCTGGTGGTCCAGGGGGCGGAGCCGCTGTTCTTTCTCGACTATTACGCGACGGGACGGCTTCGGGTGGAAGCCGCCGCCGCGGTGGTTGCCGGCATTGCCGAAGGCTGCCGCCAGGCGGGGTGCGCGCTGATTGGCGGCGAGACCGCCGAGATGCCCGGCCTCTACCGGGGCGAGGATTACGATCTGGCGGGCTTCGCGGTCGGCGCCGTCGAGCGCGACCGGATCGTCACCGGAGCCGGCGTGGCACAAGGCGACCTGGTGCTGGGTCTCGCCTCGAGCGGCCTGCATTCCAACGGCTATTCGCTGGTGCGCCGGCTGGTCGAGGAGCTCGGCCTCGACTATGGCGGCCGGCCGCCCTTTGCCGCGACCGGGACGCTCGGCGAGGCGCTGCTGACACCCACCCGCATCTATGTCCGGTCTTGTCTTGCCGCCATCGCGGGCGGCGGCGTCAAGGCGCTCGCCCATATCACCGGCGGCGGCCTGATCGAGAACCTGCCCCGTGTCCTCCCCACGGGCACGCGAGCGGTCCTGGACACGGGCGGCTGGCCCTTGCCGCCGGTCTTCGACTGGTTGGCCGGACATGTGGCGCCGGACGAACTGGCCCGCACCTTCAATTGCGGGCTCGGCATGCTGCTGGTGGTCGATCCGGCGCGTGCCGGGGCCGTGACCGCCCGACTGGCCGAGAGGGGTGAAACGGTGCATCGCGTCGGCCGCATCGAGGGCCGCATCGAGGCCAGCGGCCCGTCGGCGGCGGTCGCCATCCAGGATCTGGATCGGTGGCGGCGATAACCGCCAGGACCCGGCTTGGCGTTCTGATCTCCGGGCGCGGCAGCAATTTGCAGGCCCTGATCGACGCCGGGGCGGCGGTCGATTACCCGGCGGCGCCGGTGCTGGTCATCTCCAACCGGCCCGAGGCTCAAGGCCTCGCCCGCGCCGCCGCCGCCGGCATCCGGACCCGGGTCATCGCGCACGGAAGCTACCCCGATCGCGGCCGGTTCGAGGCGGCGTTGACCGAGGCACTTGACGAGGCGGGCGTCGAGCTGGTGTGCCTGGCGGGCTTCATGCGGTTGCTGACGGCCGCCTTCGTCACACGCTGGCGGGACCGCCTGATCAATATTCATCCCTCGCTATTACCGGCCTTCAAAGGGCTCGACACCCATGCCCAGGCACTCGCCGCCGGGGTCAAGTTTACCGGCTGCACGGTGCATTTCGTCCGCCCGGACATGGATTCGGGTCCGATCATCCTGCAAGCCGCGGTGCCGGTGCGCCAGGACGATAGCGAAGAGAGTTTGGCCGCCCGGGTGCTGGCCGCCGAACATCGGAGCTATCCCTTGGCGGTGCGCTGGATCGCCGAGGGCCGCGTGCGGCTGGCGGGTGAACGGGTGCTGGTCGAGGGCGCCCTGGTCCAGCCACCCTCGACGATCAATCCCTGGACCGACTGAGGCCTATTCCGCTCGCCGTGCGACATGGGTTATAAGATCGCCGTCGGCAGGCCCTGAGGATGGACAACATGGAATTGAGCCGCGAAGACATTCGCCCGCACGCCGAAGGCTGGGCGGGGTTCGTCACATTCGTCACGCTGGCGCTGATCTGCGCCGTCAGCGTCCTGGCGGCGATGGCGATCTTCCTGCTCTGAGGCGGATCGCCTCAGCCGACGATTTCCATGCCCGAGAAGAAATAGGCGATTTCGGCGGCGGCGTTTTCGACCGAATCCGAGCCATGCGCCGAATTGGCCTCGATGGACTCGGCGAAGTCGCGGCGGATGCTGCCCGGTTCGGCATTGGCCGGATTGGTGGCGCCCATCAGATCGCGGTTGCGCTGGACCGCGTCCTCGCCCTCGAGCACTTGCGCCACGATCGGACCGGAGATCATGAAGCTGCACAAGTCGCCATAGAATGGGCGCTCCCGGTGCACGGCGTAGAATGTCTCGGCCTGGGCGCGGGTGAGGTGCAGGCGCTTCTGGGCGACGATGCGTAGCCCCGCCGCCTCGAACCGGGCGTTGATGGCGCCGGTGAGGTTGCGGCGTGTCGCGTCGGGCTTGACGATCGAGAGGGTACGCTCGACGGCCATGGGCTGGGCTCCGGCTGGCGGTGACGGTCGCGGGTTATATCCGGTTAGGATTGGCCGCGCCAGCCCGCCGCCGATTGCTCCCAATAGGCCAGTTGGTGGCCACCTTCGCGGTAGCGGCGCCAGCGGTCCCGCGCCTCCTCGCGCGCCGTGTCGTCGTTGCGGTCGAACAGGTAATAGCACTCCCGGAAATCCGCGAGGTCGGCCCACTCGCGCCCCTCGATCAGGACCAGCGCCGTGGCGCGGTTGGGATTTTCCTCGCGATCGGTGAGCCAGATCGGCTGTTCGTCCGCCGGGCCGTCCGCCGCCGGGCCGTCCGCCGCCGCGCCATGCGGCAAGAACGAGTCCGGCCGATAGGTCCAGAGCGCCACGTTCAACGCCGCGACGCGTTCGGCCGTCGCCGCCAGTACCAGGGCGCGCTCGCCCGCGGCATGGATCTGCTCCAGGAGCAAGGCGAGACCCCGCTCCAGGGGTCCGCCAGCCAGGTTGCAGAAGGCGATCCCGGTCACCGGGACAAGCCCGCGCCTACTTGGCCTCGTAATGGTCCCGGACGAGCCGATCCAGGAGGCGCACGCCGAACGCCGTGGCACCTTTCGGCACGGTCGGCTTCGCCTTGCTGCTCCAGGCCATGCCGGCAATATCGAGATGCGCCCACGGCACGCCCTTGGTGAAACGTTGCAGGAACTGGGCGGCGGTGATGCTGCCACCGTCGCGTCCGCCGATATTCTTCATGTCGGCAATCGGCGACTCGATTTGCTTGTCGTAGGCGGCGCCGAGCGGCATGCGCCAGAGCGGCTCGGCCACGGCCTTGCCGGCCCCGAGCAAGCGGTCGGCGAGGGGATCGTCGCTCGCAAACAGACCGGCATGCTCGTGACCGAGGGAGACGATGATGGCGCCGGTCAAGGTGGCGAGGTCGACCATGGCCGATGGCTTGAAACGGTCCTGGGCGTACCACAGCACGTCGGCGAGAACGAGCCTGCCCTCGGCGTCGGTGTTGATGACCTCGATCGTCTGGCCGGAGAGCGAGGTCACCACGTCGCCGGGGCGTTGCGCCGAGCCGGAGGGCATGTTCTCGACCAGGCCCACCAGCCCCACCACATGGGCCGACGCCTTGCGCCCCGCGAGCGCCTTCATGGTTCCGGCGACGGCGGCGGCGCCCGCCATGTCCCATTTCATGTCTTCCATGCCGCCGGCCGGCTTGATCGAGATACCGCCGGTATCGAACGTCACCCCCTTGCCGACCAGGCACAGCGGTTTACCGGCTTCGGGCGCCCCCGGACCCTTCCACTCCATGACCACCAGATGGCTTTCGCGCACGCTCCCGTGACCAACCCCGAGCAGGGCGCCGAAACCCATCGCCGCCAACTGCTTCTCGCCATACAGCTCGACGGTGACACCGAGCGCCTCCAGCCCGCGCAGCCGATCGGCAAATTCCGCCGGGTGGAGGGTGTTGCCCGGTTCCGAAACCAGATCTCGGGCGAAGGCGACACCCTCGGCGACCTTTTCCAGCGGCCGATAGGCGGCCTTCGCCGCCGTCGCTCCCTTCGCCGTCACCACCACTTGGCGGAGGCTCGGCTTCTGTTCGGGTTTTTGCTTGGTGAAATATTTGTCGAAGCGATAGCCCGCGAGCTGGGCGCCGAAGGCGAGCCGGGCGGCGATTTCGGCGACGCCCAGCCCGGCGCCCTCGACCACCTCGGCGGCGAACGTGACCTGGCGCAATCCAGAGAGGAGAAGCTGGCCCACGACAGCGCCACCCGCATTCTCGATTCCGGTCGCATCGATGTCACCCGGCTTGCCGAGACCGTAAAGCACCACCCGATCCATCCCGAGTCCCATTGGCACCATGATTTCAAGCATTTGGCCGGGCTTACCCGTGAAGCGGCTGGCGCTCATGGCGCGAGAGAGCGCGCCACGCGAGCGCCTGTCCGCCGCGCCGCCGCCGGCCAGGAACTTGCGGTCCTCCAGAATACCGATCGCCAGCGCGCCGGCCTTGGGCAGTTCGGGTTCGGTGAAAGTGATACGCATCGCATCCTCCAGGGGGTCAGCCGTGCCGCGGCCCACGCACCACGGGCGGATGGTGATTTAGGCATGGCCCACGACCATCAACAAGCCATGATGCTTCGGCTATACTTCGACGATGTATTCCATTCACCGCTATATTTTGCGCCAGGCGGCGCTGGCCCTGGTCGGCGTTACCCTGGCGCTGACGCTGGCCGTCTGGCTCGCCCATTCGCTGCGCTTTCTCGATTACATCGTCACGCGCGGACTGCCGATGAGCAGCTTTCTCTATCTGGTCGCGTTGCTCCTGCCGAAATTCCTGGCGATCGTCCTGCCGATCGCGATCTTTTCGGCCGTCACCTTCACCTATCATCGCCTGTCGGCGGACAGCGAGATGGTTGTTCTAAGGGCCTCGGGCGTGAGCAACATCGAACTCGCGCGCGCGGCGCTGGTGCTGGCCGGCGTGACGACGCTGATCGTGTACGCCCTGAACATCTATATCCGTCCGCTATCGGAACGGGCCTTCAAGAACCTGCAAGAGGTGATACGCAACGATTATTCCGCGCTTCTGATCCAGCCCGGCATCTTCACGAGCTATCGTGACGGTCTGACCATCTTCGTGCGCGAGCAGGCGGCAGACGGCGAATTGCGCGGCCTGCTCATTCACGACACACGCGACCGCCAGAAAAAGACCACCGTCATGGCCGAGCGCGGCGCCATCGTGCCGACGCCCAGTGGACCGCGGGTGGTGCTCATGAACGGCAACCGCCAAGAACTCGAGCATGGCACCGGCAAGCTCTCGTTGCTCTATTTCGAGCGTTACACGGTCGACCTCGGCGGCATCGCCGATGCGATCGGCAAGCGTTTGCGAGAGTCGCGCGAGCGCTCCATATTCGAACTCCTCACCACGCGCGCCGAGGAAGTCGGCCAGCAGGCGGTCGCCCAGTTCCGCGCCGAGGGGCATGACCGCTTGGCGTCGCCGCTCTATGCCTTGACCTTTCCGATCGTCGCGCTGGCCTTCTTGATGCGCGGCGACTTCAATCGGCGCGGCCAGACGCGCCGCATCGTGCTGGCGATCGCCGCCGTGTTGATCGTGCAGGCAACCGGGCTCGGCCTCAAGCAGATGGCGACCAAACTGCCGGACCTGTTGCCGCTGATCTATGTCAACGCCTTGTTGCCCGCGGTCGTCGGCCTCGCCATGCTGATCCGGCCGGCGCGGCGCCGCTCGCTCGCGGCCGCGCGCCCGGTCGGCGCACACTGAGCCGGATCATGCGCCTGTCGCTCACACTCTCGAACTATATCGGCCGCCAGTTCATGCTCTGGTTCTCGGGTGTATTCCTGGCCTTTGCCTGCATTCTGCTGCTGTTCGACACGCTGGAACTGCTGCGCCGGGCGGCCTCCAAGCCCGACGCGACCTTCGCCATCGTCTTCAAGATGGCGTTGTTCAAGCTGCCGCACATGACCCAGCTTCTGGTGCCGTTCGCCGTGCTGTTCGGCGGCATGCTCGCCTTCTGGCGCCTGACGCGGAGCCACGAGCTGGTGGTGGCGCGCGCCGCCGGCGTGTCGGTCTGGCAATTCCTGCTGCCGTCCCTCCTCGGCGCCCTCGGCATCGGCGTGCTCAAGGTCGGCCTCTTCAACCCCATGGCCTCGGTCATGCTGGTTCGTTTCACGCAGCTCGAAAGCCTCTACCTGCATGGCCAGCCAAGCGCGCTCGCCGTGTCGCCTTCGGGCTTTTGGTTGCGCGAGATCAGGCCCAAGGGCGTCACTCTGGTGCACGGCATCGCGGTGGCACCCGCCGACGCGCGTCTCAACGTCGCGACGGTGTTCCAGTTCGATCTCAACCATCGCTTCATCGGACGGATCGACGCCGCCGAAGCCATCCTGCTTGACGGCCATTGGCGATTTCGCGACGCCTGGGTGGCCGGCCCGGAGCGCCCGACGGAGCATCACGCCCAACTCACTGTCCCCACCCTCATGACCTGGGCGAAGATCGAGGACAGTTTCGCGCCGCCCGAAACCCTGGCGGTATGGGACCTGTACCGCTTCATCGGCGTGCTCGAGACGGCCGGCTTTCCCGCGCTCAAACACCGGCAATATTTTCATGCGTTGCTGGCGGGACCGCTGCTGCTTTGCGCCATGGTCCTGATCGCGGCAACATTCTCGTTGCGGCCAAGCCGGCGCGGCGGGGTCGGCTATATGGTGATCGGTGGCGTGGTGGCGGGGTTCCTGTTCTATATCATGTCGGATTTCGTCTCGGCGCTCGGGCTTTCCGGTTACATTCCAGCGGTGCTTGCGGCGTGGACACCGGCCGGCGTGTCGACATTGTTGGGCATTGCCACTTTGTTCCATTTGGAAGACGGCTAACCGCGGCGGTCTATATCCGTCGCCCCTGCGAGGCGTGATGAGTTATTTCAACCGTAAAATTCACCCTTGCTTGGAGCCGCTGACGGCTGCCGGCCGGGCGGCGCTATTGCTCGGCCTTGCCCTCTGGGCCGCGCCGCCCGTGGCCGCCCAGAACTCGGACACCCAGCGAATTGCCGCCGTCGTCAACGACGACGCTATTTCGGTCTACGATCTGCGCGCCAGGCTGCGCATGGCGATCGCCGCCGCGGCGCTCGAAGACACACCCGAATTACGCCAACGGCTGGCGCCGCAGCTCTTGCGCAGCCTGATCGACGAAAAACTTCAGTTACAAGAGGCAAAACGACTCAATCAAACGGCGAGCGATCGGGAAATCCAACGCACACTCGCCAGTATCGAGCAGAACAACCGCCTGGCTCCGGGCGGCCTCGATAGTTATCTCAAGAGCCAAGACATCCAGCGCGAGACGCTGCTACAGCAAGTCACCGCCAACATCATTTGGAACAAGGTGGTCAGCCGGCGCGTTCGCCAGCAGGGCGACGTCGGCGAGGACGAGATCGACGATTTCCTGCAACAGCTCCGCGGCCGCGAGGGCTCGACCGAGTATCTGGTGTCGGAGATTTTCCTCGCCGTGGACGAGCAGGAGCAGGAAACCAACGTCCGCCGCACGGCTGAGCGCCTGATCGCACAGATGCAGCAGGGCATCACCTTCGAGGCGCTGGCGCGGCAGTTCTCGCAGAGCCCCTCGGCGCCCCAGGGCGGCGATATGGGGCGCGTCCAGGAGGGCCAGCTCGAGCCCAGGCTCGATGCCGCGATCAAGATCATGCCCCGCGATTCGGTCTCGGAGCCGATCCGGGTCGATAACGGCTTTTACGTCCTGCAAGTGCGCGAACGGCGGAAACTGGATTTTTCCGCGACCGAGGAGTCGATCATCGCGCTCCGCCGCATCTTCCTGCCGATCGCCGCCGGCGTGTCGGAGGATGTGGCGGGTAGCCAGATGGAGCTCGCCCAGACCTTGTCGGAAACCGTCAATGGCTGCGACGACATGCCGCGCCTAGCGACCGAACTCGGGGTGAGTCAGCCGGTCGACGCGGGGAAATTGAAAATCAAAGACTTGCCGCAGCAGCTTCGACCCGTCGTCGCCAGCCTCAAGATCGGCCAGGCGAGCCCGCCGGTGCGCATTGGCGAGGGCGTCTTGGTGATGATGGTCTGCGAGCGCCAAGAGGCGGCATCATTGCTCCCGAGCCGCGACGAAGTCTCGCGCCAGCTTACCCAGCAGCGCTTCGACCTGATGGCGCGGCGCTATATGCGCGATTTGCGCCGGGCGGCCTTCGTGGACGTGCGCGCGTGAGCGACCCGCTGCTCGCGGTCACCATGGGTGAACCCGCCGGCATCGGCGGCGAGATCACACTCAAGGCTTGGCTCGGGCGTGGCGCCGGACTACCGCCCTTCCTCGCCCTCGACGATCCCGAGCACCTCGCTCGGCTGGCGCGGCACCTTGGCCTCGACGTGCCGATCGGCGTGATCGACGGCCCCGAAGCGGCGCTGGCGCTGTTTCAGCGCGCCCTGCCGGTGCTGCCTTGCCGGCTCGCGGCCGTGGCCGAGCCCGGCCGCGCAAACCCCGCCAACGCCGCCGCCGTGATCGCTTCCATCGACCGGGCCGTGGCATTGGCGATCGCCGGCCGGGTCGCCGGTGTCGTCACCAACCCCATCCACAAACTGCTTCTCTACGGCGCCGGCTTTCGCCATCCGGGCCACACCGAATATCTAGCCGAACTGACCCGGAGCCCGACGCCGCCGGTGATGATGCTGGCCTCGTCGCAGTTGCGAACGGTGCCGATCACGGTGCACATGCCGTTGCGCGAAGCGCTCGCGACGTTGACCCGGGAGCGCATCGTCACCACCGGGCGAATTGTCGCCGCGGCGCTTCGGCACGATTTCGGTCTGCCACGGCCGCGTCTCGCGGTCGCCGGCCTCAACCCCCATGCGGGCGAGGGCGGCAGCCTTGGCCGCGAGGAGATCGACATCATCCAGCCGGCCATCGCCGACCTTCGCCAAGCCGGCATCGAGGCAAGCGGCCCCCATTCGCCGGACGCGCTGTTCCATGGCCAGGCGCGAGCGGATTATGACGCGGCGCTTTGCATGTACCACGACCAGGCCCTGATACCGATCAAGACCCTCGACTTCTGGCGCGGCGTCAATGTCACGCTCGGCCTGCCGATCGTGCGCACGTCACCCGACCACGGCACCGCCTTCGACATCGCCGGAACGGGCCGCGCCGCGCCCGACAGCCTGGTCGCCGCGCTGCTCATGGCGGCCGAGATCGCGCACCACCGCCGGGTCGGAGCCGTGCCCGCCGGCGGCGCTGGTGGCTGAGGCACCGACGAGTCCCGCACCTCCCCGCCTGCCGACACTCGGCGAGACCGTCCGGCGTCACGCGCTGACCGCGCGCAAGTCACTGGGCCAGCATTTCCTGTTCGACGAGAACCTGACCGGCCGGATCGCGCGGGCCGCCGGCGCGCTCGATGGCCACACGGTGGTCGAAGTGGGTCCCGGCCCTGGCGGGCTCACCCGAGCGCTGCTCGCCGCCGGGGCACGCCGCGTGGTCGCCATCGAGCTGGACCAACGCTGCCATGCCGCCCTCGGCGAACTCGCCGCCTGTTTTCCCGGACGCCTGGAGGTCATTCAGGGCGACGCCTTCGACGTCGATCCGGCAACACTTGGCCCGCCACCGCTGAAGATCGTCGCCAACCTGCCCTACAACGCCGCGACGCGGCTGCTCGTTGGCTGGCTTCCCACGATCGCCGCCTTCGAGAGCTTGACGCTCATGTTCCAGAAGGAAGTAGCGGAACGCCTGACCGCGAGCCCGCGCGGCAAGGACTATGGCCGGGTCACCGTCCTGGTGCAGTGGCTGGCGGCGGCGCGGCGCCTGTTCGATGTGAGCCCCGCCGCCTTCGTGCCACCACCCAAGGTGACATCCTCGGTGATCCACTTGACGCCCCGACCCGAGCCGCTGGCACCGGCCGACTTCGAGGCCCTGTCCAGGGTGACAAGGGCGGCCTTCGGCCAACGCCGCAAGATGCTGCGCCAGAGCCTCAAGGCACTCGGCACCGACCCGCTGCCGCTGTTGGAGCAAGCCGGCATCCGGCCCGAGGCCCGGGCCGAAGAGCTGGATGTTGCCGCCTTTGCCGCGCTCGCCCGGGCCTGGCGCGCTCAGAGCCCCTGACTGAGCGCCTTCACGAAGTCGCCGAGCCCGCTTTGGCGCGCGCGCCTGAGGCGCTCGGCGGCGAGGATCGACAGCGCCGCCGCGACGCTCTCGTCGATGTCACGGTTGACGATGACATAGTCATACTCTTGCCAATGGCTCATCTCGTCGACGGCGCGGGCCATGCGGCGCGCGACCACCTCGGGGCTGTCCTGGGCACGGCGTAACAAGCGGCGCTCGAGTTCGGTCGTCGAGGGCGGCAGAATGAAGATGCTGACCAGATCGTCGCGCGCGACCTCGCGCAGGCGTTGGGCACCTTGCCAGTCCATGTCGAACACGACGTCGACACCGGCCGCGAGCCCTGCCTCGACCGGCTCTCTCGGCGTGCCGTAATAATGATCGAACACCTTGGCATGCTCAAGGAATTGGCCGCGATTGACCATCAGGTTGAACTCGGTCAGGTCGACGAAGTGATAGGCATCGCCCGCCAGCTCACCCGGCCGCTTCGGGCGGGTGGTGTAGGATACCGACAGCGCCACCTTGGCGTCCGCCTGGCTGAGGCGGCGGGTGAGCGTCGTCTTGCCCGCGCCCGATGGCGAGGACAGCACCAGCATCAGGCTGCGCCGGCGAATGTCGACCATGTCGCGTCCCTACTCGATGTTCTGCACTTGCTCGCGGAATTGCTCGACGACCACCTTGAATGCCATGCCGATGCGCGTCAGTTCGAGGTCGTTCGCCTTGGAGCAGAGGGTATTCGCCTCCCGGTTCAACTCCTGGCAGAGGAAGTCGAGGCGCCGCCCGACGGCGCCGCCACCGTCGATAAGCTCCAGCGCCTGGGCAATATGGGCCGCGAGGCGATCCAATTCCTCGCGAATATCGGCGCGCGCCGCGAGCAACGCCGCTTCCTGCGCCAGGCGCTCTTCCGAGAGCGCCGGCGCCGCCGCCAGCAATTCCGCTACCTGCAAGCGGAGTCGCTCCTTGATGGCGGCGGGCTGGCTCGGGGCCATGGCGCCAGCGGCACCTGCAAGCCGATCCATCTCGCCAAGCTGGGCGGCCAACACGTCCTTGAGGCGCTGGCCCTCGGCCAGCCTGGCCGCGACCAGTCCGTCCAGCACCTCGTCGAGCGCGCGCTGGAGGGCCTTCAGGCGCGAGGCGATCAGCGGCTCGCTCTCCGCCTCGTCCTCGATCTCCACCACCCCGCGCACGGTCAGAAGACCCTCGAGGCGGGGCGTCGGCGCGCCCACCGCGCCACCCAGTTCCCGCGTCACGCGCAACAGATCGGCGAGCAGGTCACGATTGATCCGGTAGCGCGTCTGGCCGGCGCCCCATTGGACGGTCAGACTGAGTTGGATGTTGCCGCGTTGCATGCGGCGGCCGACCGCCTGGCGGGCCTCCGCTTCGAGCACGTCGAAGCCCGGCGGTACCCGGCAGCGCAGGTCCAGGCCACGGCCGTTGACGCTCTTTGCTTCCCAGGCCCAAGTGCAACGCCCGTCCTGTCCGACGGCTCGAGCAAAGCCCGTCATGCTCACGAGTGTGGCTGAGCTGGACGACAGGGCAACCCCCGCATCTTGCGTATTGAAAAGCTAGAACAACATTATCTTGCGGTACCCGGGTGGCGCAAGGGCGACGGCTGTGCGTGGCGCGCCTGCACCACCAGGCCGATGGCAACCGTCTCGCCGAGCGCTTTCAAAGCCTCCAACCGGTGAAATCCTTCGATGAGGACGAAGCGCTCGCCGTCGCGGCGCACCAGGATCGGCGATTTCTGGCCCTCTTCCAGGATGCTGAGCGCAAGGGCCTGCACGGCGTCCGGCTTCAGGGTGGCGCGAAACCGCGCCGGCACATAGATCGAGTCGATGGCGATCTTCTCGTCCTTGAGCATCGAACTGCCTCCGGCAAAGCCATCTTAACACCCCATGGCCAGCGATCGAGGGGCCCGAACCCGTCATGCCCCCCCGGCCACGACTCGCTCTTCGAGCTTCTGGCAGATGTAGTGGTAGAGGCAGATATGCACCTGCTGGATTTCCGGTGTGATGCGCGATGGCACCGCGATCAACGCGTCGCATTGGCCAGCCATCTTGCCGCCGCCCTCGCCCGTGAGGCCGATCGTCGCCATGCCGCGGCGTCTGGCGGCGCCGAGCGCCTTGATGACATTGCCGGAGTTTCCCGACGTGCTGATCGCGATCAGCACCCCGCCGGTTGCACCATAGGCATCGACCTGACGGGCGAACACATCGTCAAAGGCATAGTCGTTGCTCCACGCCGTCAAGATCGCCGGATCGGCGGCGAGGCTTCGGCAATTCAGGGCGCGCCGCTCTTTCAGGAACCGGCCCACGAGCTCGCCCGCGATATGCATGGAATCCGCGGCCGAACCGCCATTGCCGCAAACGAGGATCGGCTTGTCGTCGAGGGCCGCCTCGGCCAGCAGCTCGATCGCCCGTTCAACCCCCGCCCGGGTCGCCGCCGCGCTCTCGTTGATGAGGGCCGCCGCCCGTTGCAGATAGGCCGTCACATCGGTCGCAGTCATCAGGTCCGGCCATATGTATCGTCAAAACGCACGATGTCGTCCTCGCCCAGATAGGATCCCGTTTGCACCCCGATCAGATGCAGCGGGATCTTGCCCGGATTGGCGAGGCGATGGGTGGTGCCCAGAGGCACATAGATCGACTCGTTCTCGGTGAGCATCAGCGTTTCCTCGCCACGTGTGACTTCGGCCGTGCCGCTCACCACGACCCAATGTTCGGCGCGATGGCGGTGCATCTGCAACAACAGGCGCCCACCCGGTTTCACCACGATGCGTTTCACCTGGAACCGATCGTCGGCATCCACCGACTGATAATAGCCCCACGGCCGATAGACCTTGCTCAACGCCGTCGCCTCGGCGCGACCGGCACGATTCAGGCGGTCGACGATGGCCCGCACATCCGGGGCCCGATCCATGGGAGCCGCGAACACCGCGTCGTCGGTCGTCACAACGACGACGTCGGCTAGGCCCAGCACGGCAACGAGCCGCCTCTCGGCCCGGACATAGGACCGCTTGACGTCATGCGCCAGCACGTCGCCGATAAGCACATTGCCGTCGCTGTCTTTCTCATTCTCTTGCCAGAGTGCCTGCCACGACCCGATATCGTTCCAACCCATATCGACCGGCACGACCGCGACGCGCGAGGCTTTTTCCATGACCGTATAGTCGATCGATCCCGCCGGGCACTCGCCAAAAGCGACGCCGTCGAGGCGCAAGAAGTCGAGATCCTGTGTGGCTCCGGCGACGGCACGGCGACAGGCGTCCAGCATCGCCGGCGCCAGGCGTTCGAACTCCTCGATCAGCGCATCGGCGCGAAAGAGGAACATGCCGCTGTTCCAGAGGGCGCCACCGGCCGCGAGCAAGGCGGCGGCCGCCGCCGCGTCCGGCTTTTCGATGAAGCGCTCGACCCGGTAGGCGCCATCGGGAAGGCCGCCCGTCGTCGCCGCCTTATCGAAGCGACGGTAGCCATAGCCGGTCTCGGGCCGGTCCGAGGTGATACCGAAGGTAACCAGCGTGCCATCCAGCGCGGCTTCGCGGGCGATCCCGACCGTCCGGTGAAAGGCGCCCGTGTCACGCACCACATGATCGGAGGGCGCCAACAGCAGACAGGTTTCCGGATCGACGCCGGCCGCCACGAGCGCCGC
>SHVR01000037.1 GCA_009694185.1 Alphaproteobacteria bacterium
GGTCGCTTGCGCTATGACCAGCGCGATTAGCTCTTCCCGGGACAGCTCGTTGGGGGGTTCGAGAACCATCCGATTCTTGAATCGAAATCCGACCCCGCCGTCCAGGGAAATCCGCTAAAAATAGCCGCCCAACCTGGGCTGTTACGAAGTAACAATAAAAGCCTCGCCCCCCCCCGGGGAGCAACCTTAAACTCGACTGCTCCGGGGAGGGGGGGATGCGATTACACGGCGTGCCCCCGACGGGGGCATGAAGGTTCGAGCGGCGACGTGCGGCCGCGCGCGGCTCTCTGACAGCAATATAGTTTTGGCGATTGACGGGCGAGTTTCGTCAATTATAACGCAAATTGCCACGCGAGATCGCGGCGGGCGATAATGCGCAGGCCGGCGCCGACGCGGCCGTCGATCTGGTCGGCACCACGGCCGGTCACACCATGCCGGGCCTGGCGATGGCCGGCGAGTAGGGGGATGTAGGAGACCCCGCCTAAGGCGCCCGGGCAATCAGGCCCGGCGCCTCGGGCAGGCCAAGGCTGTCCGGCAAGTGGGCGCCCCACATCTTCTCCAGATTGTAGAAGCTCCGCACTTCCGGCCGAAAGAGGTGCACCACCACGTCGCCCGCGTCGACCAGCACCCAGTCGGCCTGGCGCAATCCCTCGACGCCGGGCGTGCGGCGGAGTGCCGCCTTGAGTTGCTCGCGCAAATGCTCCGCCATGGCCGTCACCTGGCGCGCCGAGCGGCCCGAGGCGATGACCATGTGATCGCAGATGCTGCTCTTGCCGGTGAGCTCGATGGTAACCACGCCTTCCGCCTGGTCGGCGTCGAGACTGGCGAGCACGAGTTCGAGGAGGTGGGTGGCGGTGAGGTCCGCCGGTGGGGTCGTCTGTCGGGTAGCACTGGTGCGGCGCCTGATGGTCTTCATCCTCCGGGTTCTGCCGCCACCGGCCGCTGGGCACGGATAGCCGTCGCCGAGGCCGGGTGGAAGCGGGTCGCAAAGAACACCCATGCCGGAAGCGGATGGCGCGCCAGGCATGGACCCTCGGCCGGGTGCCGGCGCCGGCGGGCGAACCGCCTTGCCGCCTTGCCCGCGAGAGCCTTTAGAGAATAGGTAGGCCGGGCGAACACCGCAATGGCGGCGCGCTCGAAAATGTCCGGCCAGGCCGCCCAGCGCGGCATTTGGCCGAGATTGTCCGCCCCCATGAGCCAGACGAAGCGGGCGCGCGGCAACCGCCGGGTGAGTGCCACCAGCGTATCGATGGTGTAGCGCGTGCCGAGCTCGGCCTCGGCCTGGCTCGCCCGGATGCGCGGATGCCGGGCAAGCGCCGCCGCCGCCCGCATCCGGTCCGCGAAGGGCGCCATGCCGGAAGTGGGCTTCAGCGGGTTCTGGGGTGACACCAGCCACCACACCTCGTCGAGCCGCAAGCGCTTCAGGGCGAGCAAGCTGATATGGCGATGGCCGGCATGGGCCGGGTTGAACGAGCCGCCCAGCAAGCCGATGCGCCCCGACGCGCGCGCCCCGCCGAGGCGGGCAAGGCGGGCCGGACGGCGGCGGGGCATGGTTGGCGTCAGGGGCGCACCTGGCCGGTGCCGCGCACGACATATTTATAGCTGGTCAGCTTGTCGGCGCCGACCGGCCCGCGGGCATGGAACTTGTCGGTCGAGATGCCGATTTCGGCACCCATGCCGAATTCGCCGCCATCGGCAAATTGCGTGGACGCGTTATGCAGCAGGATGGCGCTGTCCACCTGGCGAAAGAAGCGCTCCGCCGTCGCGCTGTCCTCGGTCACGATCGCCTCGGTGTGGTGCGAGCCATGGCGGTTGATGTGCTCGATGGCACCCTCGACCCCGTCGACGAGTGCCACCGCGATGACGGCATCGAGATACTCGGTCCGCCAATCGGCCTCGCTCGCGGGTGTGGCGCGGCTATCGATCTTGCGGACGGCCGCATCGCCCCTGACCGCGCACCCAGCCGCAATCAGATCGTCCAGGATCGCCTGCAAACAGGAGCCGGCGATCGAGCGATCGACCAGCAGGGTCTCGGCCGCGCCGCACACACCGGTGCGCCGCATCTTCGAGTTCACCACCACGCGCCGCGCCATGGCGAGATCCGCGGCCCGGTCCACATAGACATGGCAGATACCTTCGAGATGGCCGATCACCGGCATGCGCGCCTCGGCCTGGACCCGCTCGATGAGCGAGCGGCCGCCGCGCGGTACGATCACGTCGATGGCGTCACGCATCGTAAGCATAACTCCGACAGCGGCCCGGTCGCGGGTCGGCACACGCTGAATGGCTTCGTTCGGTAATTTCGCCTTTTTCAGGCCCTCTTGCAGGCACTCGACGATGACACCCGAGGTCAGGAAGCTTTCCGATCCACCGCGCAGGATCGCGGCATTGCCCGACTTGAGGCAGAGTCCACCCGCGTCGGCGGTGACGTTGGGCCTGGATTCATAAATGATTCCAACGACACCCAAAGGTACGCGCACGCGGCTAATGTCGAGGCCGTTGGGCGGGGTCCAGCGGGCGATGACGGTGCCGATCGGATCGGGAAGAGCCGCCACATCCTCGAGGCCCCGGGCCATGGCCTCGATCCGATTGTCGTCGAGTTTGAGGCGGTCGAGCAGCGCGGCACTGAGATCGCGGGCGAGGGCGATGTCTTGCTGGTTGGCATCCATGAGCCGCGCCCGCTCGCGCCGAATGGCGGCCGCGGCGGCATGGAGCGCCCGGTCCTTCTGCTCGCCGGTCGCCGTGGCAAGGATGGCGGCGGCGCCCCGAGCGCGCGCGCCCAAGGCCGCCATGATTGCCTGGATGTCCGAGGCTTCCGCCCGAAGCACGGTGGTCACCGGCCTTCTCCTCTCATAGCAGCACGAGATCGTCGCGGTGAATCATCTCGTCGCGGCCACGGTAGCCGAGGAGGGCTTCGATTTCACCGCTCTTGTGGCCGGCGATGGCCCGCGCCTCGGCCGCTGAATAGGCGATGAGACCGCACGCGATCTCGAGGCCGTCGGGCCCCCGCACCAAGACGGCGTCGCCCCGCTCGAAACGGCCCTCGACGCCAACGACGCCCGCCGGCAACAGGCTCTTGCCGCGCTTGAGGGCGCCCAAGGCGCCCGCGTCGACGGTGAGCTGGCCGAGCGGCTTCAGCGAACCCCTGATCCATTCCTTGCGCGCGGCGCGCGGATTGGCCTCGGGCTCGAACCAGGTGCAGCGGGCACCCGCGTCGATGGCGGCGAGCGGATTCAGCCCCCTGCCGTCGGCGATCGCCATGCGGCAGCCGGCGCCCAAACATATCTTCGCCGCCATCAGCTTGGTCGCCATGCCGCCCGAACTGTCGCCGCTGCCCTTGTCGCCGGCCATCGCCTCGATCTCGTCCGTCACCCGGCGCACCACCGTGAGGTGGGTCGCTCGCGGGTCGTCGCGCGGGTTGGCGGTATAGAGCCCGTCAATGTCGGACAAGAGGACCAGGGTATCGGCACCGATCATCTGGCCGACCCGTGCCGCCAGACGGTCATTGTCGCCGAAGCGGATTTCCTCGGTTGCGACCGTGTCATTCTCGTTGATGACCGGAACCGCGCCATGGGCCAAGAGCGTCGTCAGCGTGCCGCGGGCGTTGAGATAGCGGCGGCGCTCCTCGGTGTCGCTCAAGGTCAAGAGGACCTGGGCCACCTTGAGACCGTGCCGGGCGAGCGATTCCTGATAGGCGTGGGCGAGCCGGATCTGGCCGACCGCCGCGGCGGCCTGGGATTCGTCGAGCTTGAGCGGCCCCTTTGCCAGCCCGAGATGCCGGCGGCCGAGGGCGATGGCGCCGGACGAGACGATCACCACTTCCTGGCCGCGGGCCGCGGCCGCCGCCACATCGTCGGCGAGAGCATCGAGCCAGGTCCGGCGCAAGGCGCCCGACGACTGATCGACCAGGAGCGCCGAGCCGATCTTGACCACCAGGCGACGGGTGGGCGCAAGCACGCCAGCGGGTTTGGCCTGGGCCGCCGTCATGGCGCGAAGGCTGTCATGGGGCGAAGGCCGGGAGCGGCCGGTCGGTGGCGCGGCCGGCATCGACTTCGCCCAAGAGCGCCGACACGAGGCCGGTGACACCCGCCCCGCTCACGCCCGAGACGGGGGCGACCCGGGCCATTGGCCGCTTCGCCGCCCGGGCGAGCAGCTTCTGCCGGGCATGCTGGGTCTCTTTGTCGAGGGCATCGCATTTGTTGAGAGCCACGACCTCAGGCTTGTCGGCGAGGCCATGACCATAGGCCTCGATCTCGCGCCGGATGGTTCGGTAGGCGCCGGCCACGTCGTCGAGGGTGCCGTCGACCAGATGCAGCAAGACTTCGCAGCGCTCGACATGGCCGAGGAACTTGTCGCCAAGCCCGGCACCTTCATGAGCGCCTTCGATCAGGCCCGGAATGTCCGCCACTACCAGTTCGCGCTCGCCCAAGCGCACCATGCCGAGATGGGGGGTGAGGGTGGTGAAGGGATAGTCGGCGATCTTGGGCCGGGCCCGGCTGACGGCCGCGAGAAAGGTGGACTTGCCGGCATTGGGCAGGCCCACCAGGCCCACATCGGCCACCAATTTTAGGCGCAGCCAAAACCAGTGTTCCTCGCCGGGCCAGCCGGGCTCGAAGCGTCGGGGTGCCCGGTTGGTGGCACTCTTGAAGCGGACGTTGCCGCGCCCGCCATCGCCGCCTTTGGCGAGGATCACCCGCTGGCCGGGCCGGGTCAGGTCGGCGACCGGTGTTGCCTTGTCCTCGGCCAGGATTTCCGTGCCGGGCGGCACCTGGAGCACCAGTTCGCCGCCATTGGCGCCAGTACGCTGCTGGCCCATGCCGCCCTGACCGGGCCGGGCCTTGAAATGCTGCCGGTAGCGATAGTCGATGAGCGTGTTGAGGTTGGCGGCGCACACCACCACCACATCGCCGCCGCGCCCGCCATCGCCACCGTCGGGGCCGCCGAATTCGATGAACTTCTCGCGCCGGAACCCGGCGCTGCCGGGTCCGCCGTCGCCGCTCTTCACATAGATCTTGGCTTCGTCGAGGAAGCGCATGGCATCTTAATTAAGGAAACACAATACATAATTGAGGATGGACGCCGAAATTATGTATTGTGTCCCCTTAATTAATTGGGGAGGGGCTCAAGCCGGCGCCGGTGCCGGCGGGATGACGCCGATCACCTGACGGCCCCGGGATGTCGCGCGAAACTGGACATGGCCGTCGATCAGCGCGAACAGGGTGTGGTCGCGGCCCATGCCGACATTGGTGCCGGGATGGAACTTGGTGCCGCGCTGGCGCACGAGGATGTTGCCGGCGAGGACGCTCTGGCCGCCGAAGCGCTTGACGCCGAGCCGTCGGCCCGCCGTGTCGCGGCCGTTACGCGAACTGCCGCCTGCTTTCTTATGGGCCATGACCCTACTCCCCGGCCGAAATCTGGGTGATCTTGAGGACGCTGAGGTCCTGGCGGTGACCGTTCCGGCGGCGATAGTTCTGGCGCCGCTTCTTCTTGAAGACGATCAGCTTCTTGCCGCGCGACTGCTCGACGAGGGTGGCCGAAACCGAGGCGCCCGCGACTAGCGGCGCGCCCGTCTTCTGGCCGCTCTCGCTGGCGACCAGCAGCACGTCGGAAAGTGTCACCACATCGCCCGCCGTTCCGGCCAGGCGCTCGACGGTGATCACATCGTCCGGGGCCACCCGGTATTGCTTGCCGCCGGTCCGGATGATTGCATACATGGGGCTTCGATCCACGCCAAAGGGTAGCGCGCCAGCCCGGGCCGGCGCGAGCGGCGGACTATAGCCGGGGCGACCCGCCTGTCAACCGTTGCTCGACGGTTGCTTACAGCAAGTCCCTGAGCATGGCGACCAGCGGCTTGTCGGCGGGCGGCATCGGGTAGTCGGCGAGCCGCTCTGGCCGCACCCAGGCAAGCCGCTGGCCCTCGCGGGGGCTGGCTATGCCCCGCCAGACCCGGCAGACATAAAGCGGCATCAGGAGGTGAAAAGTTTCATAGCGGTGCGATGCGAACGTGAAGGGGGCGAGGCAGCTCTCCTCGGTATCGACGCCGAGTTCTTCCTTGAGTTCGCGGATGAGGGCCGCCTCCGGCGTCTCGCCGGCCGCGACCTTGCCGCCCGGAAACTCCCAGAGGCCCGCCATGCTCTTGCCAGCCGGCCGCTCGGCCAGGAGGACCCGCCCGTCCCGGTCCACCAGGGCCACGGCCGAAACCAGGATAATAGGTAGCGGTTCGCTCACGTTCGCCGATAGGAGGCGTTGATGTCGATATAGGCGTGGGTCAGGTCGCAGGTCCAAATGGTCGCCTTGCCGCGCCCGAGGCCGATATCGACGTCGATGGCGATCTCCAGGCCCGCCATATATTTGGCGACCGGCCCCTCGTCATAGCCGGGTGCGACCGCGCCGTCGCGGGTGATTTGGGTGCCGCCGATGGCGATCTGGAGGCGGTCGCGGTCGGCTTTGGCACCCGACTTGCCGACCGCCATGACGATCCGGCCCCAATTGGCGTCGCCCGCCGCCATCGCGGTCTTGACCAGCGGCGAGTTGGCGATCGAGAGGCCAATCTGCTTGGCCGCCCGGTCGCTGGCGGCGCCGGTCACGTTGATGGTGATGAACTTTCCGGCCCCCTCGCCGTCGCGGGCAAGCTGCTGGGCGAGGTCGACGCACACTTCGTCGAGAGCGCGGCGGAAATCCTTGAGGAGAGGATCGGTGGCGCTGGCCACGCGGCTGTGGGCCGCCTGGCCGGAAGCGACCAGCAGCACGGTGTCGCTCGTCGAGGTATCGCCGTCCACGGTCATGCAGTTGAACGAGCGCTCCGTTGCTCGGCGGAGCAATTGTTGCAGGATGGCTGCCGGGATCTTGGCATCGGTGAAGAGGAAGCCGAACATGGTGCCCATATCCGGCGCGATCATGCCCGAGCCCTTGGCGATGCCGTTGATGGTGATCGAGGTGCCGGCGATGCTCGCTTGGCGGGTGGCACCCTTGGCGAAGGTGTCGGTGGTCATGATCGCCTCGGCGCCGAGCTGCCAGGCGGTTGCGGAGAGCTGCTTGGCGAGGCCGGGGAGCGCCTTCGGAATGGTGCCGAGCGGCAGCGGCTCGCCGATCACGCCGGTCGAGGCGACGAAAATCTCCGGCTTCTTGCAGCCAAAGAGCTTGACCGCCGCCGCCACGGTTTCATCGACGCCGCGCACTCCCGCTCGGCCGGTGAAGGTGTTGGCATTGCCGGAATTGGCGACGATCGCCCGAATGCGGCCCCTTCCCCGCGCGAGTGCCTCGCGGCACCAGACGACCGGTGCCCCCGCCGTCAACGAGCGGGTGAAGACGCCCGCGACCGTGCTGCCGGGCTCCATGCGGGCCAGGAAAAGATCGGTGCGGTTCTTGTAGCGCACACCGCAGGCGGTCGCACCCAGCGTGACGCCGGGAACGATCGGCATGGCGGGAAACGAAGCTGGTGCAAGCGGCGAGCGTGGCGGCATGGCATCGACCTCTCTCGGATGGTTTCGGAACCGGAATGCGGCTGGCCTCAACGGCGTTGTTGCGGCTCTCGTTTGGGCTCGCCCGCGAGCGGGGTGCCGTCCATGTTGAAGCGCTCGATGGCCGATTTGCCGCGCAACTCCTCGATGAGCGCGATGATGGCCGCTTGGCCCGACTCCTGCTCCAGCCTTTCGCGCGCTTGCTCGAAGGGAATGGCCGGCTCCGACTGCTCGTCCTCGACCTTGATGACATGCCAGCCGAACTGGGTCTTGACCGGCAGCTTGGAAACCTCGCCCTTGGCCATGGCAAAAGCGGCTTCCGAGAAGGCCGGCACCATGTCCTTGAACGCGAAGAAGCCGAGATCGCCGCCCTGTTCGGCCAACGGGTCGATGGATTTCGACTTGGCGACCTTGGCGAAATCGCCGCCGGCCCGAAGCTCCCCGATGACCGCTTTGGCGTCGGCCTCGTTCGACACCAGGATATGCCGGGCGCGCACCTTGCGCTCGCCCTTGCCATCGGGGAAGGCGGCGGCGTGGCTGGCGCGCAGCGTTGCCTCGGTGACCTTGTCGGCCAGATAGCGATTGAGGAAGAACTGCTGTGCCAAGCGCCGTTCCAGCTCCTTCAGACTCTGGGCGAATTCCGGGTCGTCCCGCACCTTGTCGCGGCTCGCCTGGCGGTCGATCAGGCGCGAATCGATCAGCCGGTCGAGCACCATGCGGTAGGCGTCCATGGAGGACATGCCCGGCATCTGGGTGGCGGCCTGGGTGAAACTGCCCATGACTTCGCTGCGCATGATCTGCTCGCCATCGACCGTGGCGACGACGGCATCGCCCTGCAACTGGGCGGCGAGCGGGCCGCCCGGATGGGGTGCGCGATGCGGCGCCTGGGCGAGGGCCGACATGATGGGGACACAACAAATTATCGAAATTATGGGGACACAATACATAATGACCTTAATTATGTATTGTGTCCCCATAATTTCCGCAGCGCGAAAATAGGCCATGCTCACTCTCTAAAATGCATCGGCTGCCGGCGATCCGCCGGATCGGCCGGGACCTTAACATCACCACGCGCGGCCGGGACAGGCGAGAATTCGCGCAATCGGGGGTAAACCGGCCCGCGTTGACAGAGCCGGCCGCCACGCCTATCTGTCAATGACGACGACCGTCCGCCGGGTATCCGGCGCGCGCCGCCTGGCCTGTTTCCGCCATTCCGCAATCGAGGCCGCCATGCTGGGCGCGATCGCCAAGCGCATCTTCGGGACCGCCAACGACCGCTTCCTCAAGCGCCTGGACGCCCGCGTCAAGGCGATCGGCGATCTGGAGCCCGCGCTCGTGGCACTGGGCGACGAGGAATTGCGCGCCCGCACCGGCTGGTTTCGCGAACGCCTCGCCCAAGGCGAGACACTGGACGATCTCCTGGTCGAAGCCTTCGCCACTGTGCGCGAGGCGGCGAAGCGCACCCTCGGTCAGCGGCATTTCGACGTGCAGCTCAAGGGTGGCATGGTCCTCCACCAGGGCACGATCGCCGAGATGAAGACCGGCGAAGGCAAGACCCTGGTCGCCACCTTGCCCGTCTATTTGAACGCGCTTGCGCAAGAGGGCGTGCATGTCGTCACGGTCAACGATTACCTGGCCCAGCGCGACGCCGATTGGATGGGGCAGATCTACCGCTTCCTCGGCCTCACCGTGGGCTGCATCGTGCACGGCCTCTCGGACGATGAGCGCCGCGCCCAATATGCCGCCGACGTGACCTACGGCACCAACAACGAGCTCGGCTTCGACTATTTGCGCGACAATATGAAGTACCGGCTGGAGGACATGGTTCACCGGCCGTTCACCTACGCCATCGTCGACGAGGTGGACAGCATTCTGATAGACGAGGCGCGCACGCCGCTCATTATCTCGGGTGCCGCCGAGGACTCCTCGGAACTCTACCGGCAGATGAACGATCTCGTGGGCCGCCATCTGGCGCCCGACGACTATGAGAAGGACGAGAAGGTCCGGACCGCCACCCTCACCGAGGCCGGCGTCGAGAAGTTCGAGACCCTGCTCCGCGAAGCCGAGATGCTCAAGATCGGCGGGCTCTATGACGGCCACAATATCGCCTATGTGCACCATCTCAACCAGGCGCTCCGCGCCCACACCCTCTTTCAGCGCGATACGGACTATATGGTGCGCGCCGGCAAGGTGGTGATCATCGACGAGTTCACCGGCCGGGCGCTGGAGGGCCGACGCTATTCGGAGGGCCTGCACCAGGCGCTCGAGGCGAAGGAAGAAGTCGAGGTGCAGACCGAGAACCAGACCCTCGCCTCGATCACCTTCCAGAATTTTTTCCGGCTCTATCCGAAACTCGCCGGAATGACCGGCACGGCGCTGACGGAAGCGGGCGAGTTCGGCGAGATCTACAAGCTCGACGTGATCGAGGCCCCGACCAACCTGCCCTGTATTCGCGCCGACAATGACGACGAGGTCTACCGCACGGCCAAGGAGAAGACCGACGCCATCGTGGCCCAGATCGAGGAATGTCACGGGCGCCAGCAGCCGGTCCTGGTCGGCACGGTCAGCATCGAGAAGTCGGAGGCGCTCTCGGCCGTCCTCCAGCGGCACAAGGTGCCGCACCAGGTCTTGAACGCCCGCTACCACGAACAGGAAGCCTATATCGTGGCGCAAGCGGGCGTGCCCGGCGCCGTCACCATCGCCACCAACATGGCCGGGCGCGGCACCGATATCCAGCTCGGCGGCAATTTCGACATGCGCGTTCGCCGCGAACTCGCCGATGCGACCGACCCCGCGACACGCGAGACCGGCATCGTTACAATTCGGGCCGAGGTCGACGCCGCCAAGGAAGTGGTGCGCCAGGCGGGCGGCCTCTACGTGATCGGCACCGAGCGCCATGAGAGCCGGCGCATCGACAATCAGTTGCGTGGCCGCTCGGGCCGCCAGGGCGACCCCGGCGCCTCCAAATTCTTCGTCTCGCTCGAAGACGATCTGATGCGCATCTTCGGCTCCGAGCGCATGGATACCATGCTGCGCCGCCTCGGCCTCAAGGAGGGCGAGGCGATCATCCACGCCTGGATCAACAAGGCGCTGGAAAAGGCCCAGGAGAAGGTCGAGGCGCGCAATTTCGAGGTGCGCAAGAACCTGCTGCGCTTCGACGATGTGATGAACGATCAGCGCAAGGTGATCTACGAGCAGCGCCGCGACATCATGCGGAGCGACAGCCTGCGCGAGACGGTCGCCGACATGCGCCGCGAGGTGATCGCCGACATGATCGGGACGACCATGCCGGAGAACGCGCTCCCCGATCAGTGGGACGTGAAGCTGCTGCACGAGGAAGTGTTGCGCGTGACGGGCCTCGACTTGGCCATCGCCGTATGGGCGACGGAAGCGGGCATGGCCGCCTCCGAGATCCAACAGCGCATCTTCGACGCCCTCGACCGCAAGCTCGCCGAGAAGGCGGCCAATTGGGGCCAGGAGCTGATGCGCTATGCCGAGAAGAGCATCCTCCTCCAGCTCCTCGACCAGCAATGGAAGGAGCATCTCCTCAATCTCGACCATTTGCGCCAGGGCATTGGCCTGCGCGCCTACGCCCAGCGCGACCCGCTCAACGAATATAAGCGCGAAGCCTTCGGTCTCTTCGACACCATGCTGGTGAAGCTCCGCGAGGCGGTGACGGGCGCCCTCTGCCACCTGGAAATCCAGGTGCGGCAGCCCGAAGACTTGATGCCGCGGGCACCCGACATGAGCCGCATGCGCGAGAGCCACCCCGACCCAAGAGCGGCCGATCCAAGAGGGGCCGACCCGATGGGCGCCGACCCGCTGGGCGCCATGGCCGAGATCGCCGCCGCCGAGGCCGGTCCGGGCCGGCCCACGCGGCCCATGCGCATGGCTAGCGCGATCGCGAGCGATCCCCAAGACCCGACCACCTGGGGCAAGGTGCCGCGCAATGCCACTTGTCCCTGCGGCTCGGCTAAGAAATACAAGCACTGCCACGGGCGCGTCGCCTGAGGGTCTGATACTTGCTCGGCCGGATCAGTAGATCGATCAGCGACCGCCGCGGTCGGCGGGCAGCTCCCCCATCAGCATCGCGAACGGCGCCACCGGACGGCGCGGCGGCGGGCCCTCGCCGCCAAGCGCCGGCGGCCTGAGCCAGCCTTTGCGGACCGCCTCGGCGAGCAGCGCATCGGCGAGCAGTGGACCGCGGCCCGTCTGTGGCGGCACCATCTCGGCCACCACCCGGCCCCGGGCGGTGATCAGCACGGTTTCGCCGGCCTGGGCCAGGCCAACATACTTGCTGAGCTTGTTCTTCAGGGTTTCTAGGTCGACGGCGCGGATTGCCAAGACGACGGATCTGCATCCGGACGACCGCCGCCCCGCCTCACGCCGGACGGCGGGCGCTGAGCGCCGCCATGAGCGTGCCGTCGTCGAGATAGTCGAGTTCGCCACCGACGGGGAGGCCATGGGCAAGGCGGGTGACGGCGACCCCGGTCGCGGCCAGGCGCTCGGCCACATAATGGGCGGTGGTCTGGCCCTCGACCGTGGCGTTGGTGGCGAGGATCGCCTCGCGTACGCCCGGCTGGCTCGCGCGCCCCACCAGGCCGTCGATGGCAAGGTCCGCCGGCCGCACGCCGTCGAGCGCCGAGAGCACGCCGCCCAGCACATGATAGCGGCCCTTGTAGGCGCCGCTCCGCTCGATCGCCCAGAGGTCGGCCACACCCTCGACCACACAGAGCTGGGCCGTGTCGCGCACCGGGTCGGCGCAGATGGCGCAAGGGTCGGTGGTGTCCAAATTGCCGCAGGTCGAACAGGTGCGGATATTGCTGGCCACATCGCCGAGTGCGCGGGTCAAGGGTGCCAGCAGCGTCTCGCGCCGGCGAATGAGGTGCAGGACGGCGCGGCGGGCGGAGCGCGGGCCGAGCCCGGGCAGGCGCGCCAAGAGCTGGATCAGACGGTCGACATCGTTCGGAACGGCCACCGGTTGCCGGATTCTCAGAACGGCAGCTTGAAGCCGTCCGGCAAGTTCAGCCCGCCGGTGATCTTGGCCATCTCCTCGGCGACGCGCGCCTCGACCTTGCCCTTGGCGTCGTTGAAGGCGGCGACCAGCAGATCTTCGAGCACGCCCGCCTCGCTCGGGTCGATCAGGCTCGGATCGATGCGCACTTGGCGCGCCTCGGCCTTGCCGCTTAGCGTGACGCGAACCATGCCGCCGGCGGCACTGCCGGTCACATCGAGGGCGCCAAGCTGGTCCTGCATGGCCGCCATCTTGGCCTGCATCTCCTGGGCCTGTTTCATCAAATTGCCAAGATTCTTCATGGTTACGCCTCGTCGTCGTCGGGTTCGGGTGGGGGCGCATCGTCCGGGCTCTCGGCGCCGGGGCCATGCACTCTTTGGATCGTGGCGCCCGGGAAGGCGTCGAGGGCGGCCCGCACCAGGGGATGGCTTTCCGCTTCGCGTCTGAGCGCCAGGGTTTTCGTCGCCGCCTGCTCGGCGAGCGTCGCTTCACCCGGTTCGCCGGAGACGCTGACGATCCAGCGGGCGCCGGTGGCGCGGGTCAATTGAGCGGCCATGTCGGCCGCTAGATTGGCGGGTGCCCGGCCGGTCGGCCGGATGGCGACGTGGCCAGGGCGAAATCCCACCAGATGCACATTGTTCACCAGATGACCGTGCAGGCTGGCGAGGCGCCGCGCCTCGAAAAGTGCCACCACTTGGCGAAAGCTTTCCAGGACAATGCTTGGCGCCGCGTCGGCCGCGACGGGCTCGGGGGGCATGTCCGGCTGGGGCGCGGACCACCCACCACTGCCGGCGCCGCGTGGCGGCGCCGGTCCCGGCGCGGATGCAACCGCCGGCCGCGCGAGCGCTGGCGTTGTGGCCGGGACCGCTGTCGGCGCGGGCGCGGCGCCGCTCTTGATGGCCGCGACCAGCTCGGCCGGCGTCGGCAGGTCGGCCGCATAGGCGAGGCGCACGAACAGCATCTCGACGGCGACCTTCGGCGCCGGCGCCTGGTTGGCTTCGCCGAGGCCCTTCAGGAGCATCTGCCAAGCGCGGGTCAGCACGCCCATGGAGAGCCGGCCCGCCATGTCGCCGCCCTTGACCCGCTCCGCCTCCGGCATCAGCGCCGCGTCGGGCGCGTTCGGCACGATCTTCAGGCGCGTCAGCCAATGGGTCAGGTCTAGGAGGTCCTGCAAAAGGGCGATCGGGTCGGCGCCGGCCCCGTACATGCCGGCGAAGAGGTCGAGGGCGGCCGCCGCATCGCCCTTCAGCAGCAGCTCGAAGAGATCGAAAAGCTGGACGCGGTCGGCGAGACCCAGCATGTCTTGCACGGCGCGCGTGTCGATTTCGCCAGCGCCGGAATGGGCGATCGCCTGATCCAAGAGCGAAAGGCCGTCGCGCACCGAGCCGTCGGCGGCGCGCGCGATGAGGGCAAGGGCCTCGGGCGCCACGCGGGCGCCTTCCCGCTGGGCGATGCCGGCCAGATGGCCGATCAGCTCGGCCGCCTCGACCCGGCGCAGATCGAAGCGCTGGCAGCGCGAGAGCACGGTCACCGGCACCTTGCGGATTTCGGTCGTGGCGAAGACGAATTTCACCTGGCTGGGCGGCTCTTCGAGGGTCTTCAGGAGGGCGTTGAAGGCGTTCTTCGTGAGCATGTGGACTTCATCGACGATATAGACCTTGTAGCGGCCCATGACCGGCCGGTAGCGCACGCCCTCGATCAGCTCGCGGATGTCGTCGACGCCGGTGCGGCTCGCGGCGTCCATCTCGATCACGTCCACATGGCGGTCGCCGGCGATGGCGATGCAGTTTTCACAGACGCCGCAGGGCTCCACCGTCGGGCCGCCCCGGCCATCCGGTCCGATGCAATTGAGGGCCCGGGCGATAATGCGCGCCGTCGTGGTCTTGCCGACGCCACGCACGCCCGTGAGGATGAAGGCATGGGCGAGACGCCCGGTGGCGATCGCATTCCCGAGGGTGCGGACCATCGCTTCCTGGCCGATCAGCTCGTTGAATCGTGCCGGCCGGTATTTGCGCGCCAGCACCCGGTAGGGCGAGCCGCCATTCGGTACCGAGGCGCTGCTGTCCGTCATCATCCTCAGGCGTGGCACCGAGTTGGCAAGCGGGTGGGAGACTGGGCCAGCAACCCGCGCCGAAACTCGTTACGGCTGCTTCCTTCCGGACCTGACCGGGTTGGCGAGGAGCGCGTCCGCGGCCAGCCTCCCGAGCCGACTATATCAGCTTTACCGCCGCCCTGGGCAAGTCCGACTGGAGGCGGTCCATCGCCCCCCCGCCAAAGGCTGGCGAGGCGAACGCTGGCCGACTCGGATACGGGCCGTCAGTTGACGATAAAGTCGCTCGCCAGCACGCTGGCGACGCCGATCAGGAGCACCGATTGCGGCACGCCATCCACCAGGCCGAAAGCAATGCTCGTGTTGCCACCCGCATTGACCTGCGCCGCGGCGGCGGCAAACGGCAATGATTGTCAGGCGGCCGGTCCTGTGCGAGCGTGGCACCCCGCTACGAAGAAATTGCCATGCAGGATCTTTGGTACACAGGGGCGCCGCTCGACCGCGTCGCCCATCGCCGGGGCGACGACGCTTGGCTTGCGAGCCGCCTCGCGGCACCAGATAGCCGCCTGGTGCCGGTCTGGCGCTCCAAGAGCTTCGTCCATGCCGAGGAGAACCGCGCCCTGATGCCGCTCGTCGGCGAGGCGAGCCGGCTCGCCGAGGCGGGCCGGCATGTCTCGCTCTTGGGGCTCCGGCAAGGCATCGCCTATTTCGCCCTCGACCTCTCGCATTTGGACGATCCCTACGCCCATCCCGGCGTGGACGGTGAGGGTGCCTTCGAGGATTTGCGCGAGGTCGGCCCCAACATCCCCCATGACGAAGGCTCGATCCTGGCGCATGCCCGGGGGCTGATGCATTGGCACGGCCGGCACGGCTTCTGCGCCCTATGCGGTAGTCCCTCCGCGCTCGCACAGGCGGGCTACCAGCGCAATTGCACCAACCCCGCCTGCAAGGCGCCGCATTTTCCGCGCACCGACCCGGCGGTGATCATGCTGGTCACCAAGGACGACCAGTGCTTGCTTGGCCGCACCCATAATTTCCGCCCGCGCATGTATTCGACCTTGGCCGGCTTCGTCGAGCCGGGCGAGAGCCTGGAGGAGGCGGTGCGCCGCGAAGTCATGGAAGAAGTGGGTGTGACCATCGGCGAGGTGCGCTACATGGCCTCCCAGCCCTGGCCGTTCCCCTCTTCGCTGATGCTGGGCTTTCATGCGCGGGCGCTCACGACCGAGCTCACCATCGATGCCGAGGAGATGGAAGACGCCCGCTGGCTCAGCCACGACCAGGTGGTGAATTGCGCGGACCTCGGCATCGCCATGCCGCGCACCGACTCGATCGCCTTTCGCCTGATCAAGGCCTGGCTCGAAGGCGCTTGAGGGATCAATCGGCGGCGGGCGCGCGGGCCGCGTGGCGGTAGGGATGCGCCCGGTAGACGCCCAGGATCTTCACGTCGCGGGCGAAGAAGGCGAGTTCCTCGAGGGCGAGGCGCAGATTGCGCTGCTCGGGGTGGCCTTCCACGTCGCTATAGAACTGGGTCGCGACGAAGTCGCCGCCCAGCATGTAGCTCTCTAGCTTGCTCATGTTGACGCCGTTGGTGGCGAAGCCGCCCATGGCCTTGTAGAGGGCGGCCGGCACGTTGCGCACCCGGAAGACGAAGGTTGTGATGACGATGCCCTCGGCCGGGTCGGGGTCGATCGGCTCGCGGGCGAGCACGATCATGCGGGTGGTGTTGTGCGGCTGGTCCTCGAAGTCGGCCTTGAGGGTCTTGAGGCCGTAGATCTCGCCCGCGAGCGAGGAGGCGATGGCCGCTTCGGCGGGATCGTTGCGCCGGGCGACCTCGGCGGCGGCACCCGCCGTGTCCGGGTGCACCACCGGCGTGAGCCCCAACGCGCGCAGGCCCTCGCGGCATTGCGAGAGCGCCTGGACGTGGCTCATCACCCGCTTGACCGTGCGCAAGCTCGCCCCGGCCGGGGCGAGGAGCTGGTGGCGCACGCGCTGGAAATGCTCGCCCACGATATGCAGGCCCGTCTCGGGCAGCAGGTGATGCACGTCGGCCACGCGGCCCGCGAGCGAGTTCTCGATCGGGATCATGGCGAGCCCAGCCTGGCCCTCGTCGACCGCCTGGAAGGCATCCTCGAAGGCGCGACACGGCAGGGTCGCCATGTTGGGGAAGGCCGCCCGGCAGGCCAGGTCGGAATAGGCACCAGGTTCGCCCTGGAAGGCGATGGTCAGGGCGGGGTCGATTTGCTTGGCCATGGGCGCCTGGAACGGGCTCTTCAAGACGAAGGGCGCGCGCCCAGCATTGCTCGGGCACGCGCGAGGTCGGCTTCAGTATCGACACCGAGCGGAACGGTGTCAACGATGGCCACGTCGATGCGCATGCCGGCCTCCAGCGCGCGCAACTGTTCGAGCCGCTCGCGCCGCTCAAGGACGCCTGGCGGCAGCGCCACGAACCGCCGCAGCGCGGCGCGCCGATAACAATAGAGCCCGATATGGTGATAATGCGGCCCCTCGCCATAGGGCACGGCGAGCTTGCTGAAATAGAGCGCGCGGCCGATGGCGGGTGTTTCCTCCCAGCGGCGGCCGGGCGAGACCACGGCCTTGTTCACGTTGGGGTCGCAGAGTTCTTCCAGCCGCCGGATGAGCGCCGCCGCCGTGCCGATGTCGACCGCCGGATCGCCCATCGCGGCGAGGCCCGCCCGGATCGCGGCCGGCTCGACGGTCGGCAGATCGCCCTGGACGTTGACCACCAGATCGTGCCGCCCGTCGGGATCGAGCCGCTCGACCGCCTCATGCACCCGGTCGGAGCCCGAGGGGTGGCCTGGATCGGTCATGACGGCCCGGCCGCCCGCGGCGCGCACCGCGTCGGCAATGGCGGCATCGGCGCAGGCCACCAGCACGGGGCCGATGTCGGCCTCCCGGGCGCGGTCGAGCACATGGACGATCATCGGCCGGCCGTGGATGAGGGCGAGCGGCTTGTCGGGCAGGCGCGTCGAGGCGAGTCGGGCAGGGATGACGATAATCGGATGGGGCATGGCGGGGCCTCACACGGACCGGTCGCGATAATATGGCACGGTTGCACATGGAAAATCCCGCCGCCGGCCGCCGTCGGCCGCAATCGAGTTGAACCGGGCCGGCCGGACGGATAATCTCTCGTGGCCTCTGGGGTGGGTTTAGGGAAGAGAGTTATTATGGATAGCATCGAGCTCAACAAGGTTGCCGGTGCGGTGCTGGTGGCGGGCATTATCGCCATGGTCGTGGGACTGCTCGGCGACTCCTTGGTGCCGAAGCCGTTGGGCGTGCCTGGATCGGGGACGGCGGCGGCGCGGGCACCAGCCGGGGGGGCGCCGGCGGCGGCCGTCTTCGAGCCGGTCGCGGCGCTGCTGGCCGGTGCATCGGTCGCGGATGGCGCCAAGGCGGCGAAAAAATGTGCGTCCTGTCACACTTTCGAGGATGGCGGCCCCAACCGGGTTGGCCCGAACCTCTATAACATCGTCGGTGCGAAGCCGGCCCAGCGTGCCGGTTTTGCCTATTCCAATCCCATGAAGGGCGTGGCCGTCGATTGGGACTATGAGGACCTGAACAAGTTCCTGTTCAAGCCGACGGCCATGGTGCCGGGCACCAAAATGGCCTTCGCCGGCTTGAGCAAGACCAAGGAGCGGGCCGACCTGATCGCCTATCTGCGCTCGCTCAGCGCGGCGCCGAAGCCGCTGCCCTGAGTGCCGCCGCCGCTCTCTGTCCGCCCGAGTTTCTGGCGCTCGCGGGCCGTCTGGCCGACGCCAGCCGGCCGATCCTCAGGCGCTATTTCCGGAGTGGCACGGCGGTTCACGACAAGGCCGATCTGACGCCGGTGACGGCCGCCGACCGGGAGGCCGAGGCGGCGATGCGCGAGATCATCCAGGCGACCCAGCCCAGCCACGGCATCGTCGGCGAGGAGCATGGCGCCGAGCGGCCCGATGCCGACTATGTCTGGGTGCTCGATCCGCTCGATGGCACCAAGGCGTTCATCACCGGCAAGCCGCTGTTCGGGACCCTGATCGCGCTGGCGCACCGGGGACGGCCGATCCTTGGCATCATCGACGCCGCCGCACTCCAGGAACGCTGGGTGGGCGCTCTCGGCCAACCAACCAGCTTCAACGGCGCGCCGGTGCGGACACGCGCCTGCCCGAGCCTCGACCGGGCGATGCTGAACAGCACGACGCCGGACATGTTCAAGGGCGCGGATGCCGAGGCCTTCGATCGGGTGCGCGGGCGGGCGCGCGGCGCGAATTATGGCGGCGACTGCTACGCCTATGGCCTGGTGGCCTCGGGCTTCATCGACCTCGTCATCGAAGCCGGCCTGAAACCCCATGATTATATGGCCGTCGTACCCGTTATCGAGGGCGCGGGCGGGGTGATCACCGACTGGCAAGGCGGTGGCCTGCATCTCGGCTCCGATGGCCGGATGGTGGCGGCGGGCGACGCGCGCGCCCATGGCGAGGCGCTTCTGGCCCTCGCCGGTAATTTCGGGGACACAATACTTAACTCACCGTGATTACAAGATCGCGGGGAGTTAAGTATTGTGTCCCCGAAATTACCGAAATTACGAACGGGGTTCACCATGAAGATTGTCCTTGCCGCGCTCATGCTGTTGTCGGCGCCGGCGGCGGCCGATAGTGTCACGAGCCATGGGCTCGCCATGCATGGCGACCTGAAATACGGGCCGGAATTCAAGCATTTCGACTATGTGAACCCGGAGGCGCCCAAGGGCGGCGAGGTGCGCCTGGCGGCCATCGGAACGTTCGACAGCCTCAACCCCTTCATCCTCAAGGGTGTGCCGGCAAGCGGCCTCAACCGGCTCTACAACACGCTGGCCGCCAGTTCCTCGGACGAGGCCTTCTCCGAATATGGCGAAGTGGCGGCGCGCTTCGAGGTGCCGGCCGACCGGTCGTGGGTTACCTTCGAGCTCAGGCCCGAGGCGCGCTGGCATGACGGGCAGCCGCTCACCGCCGACGATGTGGTGTTCACCTTCGATCTCTTGAAGACCAAGGGCCACCCGCAGTTCCGGGCCTATTACGCGAGCGTCGTTAAGGCGGAGAAGTTGGCGCCCGACCGGGTGCGCTTCCATTTTGCGCCCGGCGAAAACCGCGAGCTGCCGCTGATCGTCGGCCAGATGTCGGTTCTCCCCAAGCATTACTGGGAGACCCGTGACTTCGAGAAGACCACGCTGGAGCCGCCGCTCGGCAGCGGGCCCTACCGGGTCGAGTCGGTCGATCCCGGCCGCACCATCACCTATCGCCGCGTGCCTGATTATTGGGGCCAGAGGCTGCCGGTCGAGCTCGGCCAGAATAATTTCGATGCGATCCGCGTCGATTATTATCGCGATGCCACGGTGGTGCTCGAAGCCTTCAAGGCCGGCCAGTTCGATTTCCGCCTCGAGAACATGGCCAAGACCTGGGCGACGGGCTACGACTTTCCGGCCCGCCGCCAGGGGCTCGTCAAGCTCGAGGAAATCCGCCATGAGCAGCCGACCGGCATGCAGGGCTTCGCCTTCAACATCCGCCGGCCACTGTTTCAGGATCGGCGCGTTCGCCAGGCGCTCGGCTACGCCTTCGATTTCGAATGGTCGAACAGGAACCTGTTTTTCGATGCCTATGCGCGCACCCGGAGCTACTTCTCCAATTCCGAGCTGGCCGCGAGCGGCCTGCCGAGCCCGGCCGAACTGAAGCTCCTGGAGCTCCACCGGGGCAAGGTGCCGGAGGAAATGTTCACGACCGAGTATCAGCCGCCAACGAGCGATGCGAGCGGCAATATCCGCGAGAATTTACGCAAGGGCCGCGATCTCCTGGAAGCGGCCGGCTGGGCGATCCGCGATCGCAAGCTCGTGAACAAGGCAACGGGTGCTTCGTTCGAATTCGAGATACTGCTGAATTCGCCGGCCTTCGAGCGCGTGGTCCTGCCTTTCGCCAATAATCTCGAACGCCTCGGCGTCACGGCCCGGGTGCGCACTGTCGACACCGCGCAATACCAGAACCGCGTCGACAGCTTCGATTTCGACATGGTGGTCTCGGTATTCGGCCAGTCGCTCTCGCCCGGCAACGAGCAGCGCGACTTCTGGTCGGCGGCGAGCGCCGACATACCGGGCAGCCGCAATGTCGTGGGGGTGCGCGATCCGGTGGTCGACGCGCTGATCGAGCTGATCATCGCCGCTCCCGACCGCCAGAGCCTGATCGATCGCACCCATGCCCTCGACCGGGTCCTGCAATGGGGCTTCTATGTGATCCCCAATTGGCATTCGCGCAGCTTCCGCGTTGCCTATTGGGACAAGTTCGGCCGGCCCGCCAAGCCGCCGCGCTATGGCCTCGGCTTCGACGGCTGGTGGATCGAGACCGGCCGGGCGGCCGTGGTCGAGCGCGAGAAGGCGAAAGTGAGCCCGTGAGGGTGCCCTCGCGCCACCCGGACGGCCGTGTCCGAAGTGCCGACGGCGCGGTCGCGATATGAGCCAATATCGGCGAGACTTGGTATAAGGCCGCGGCGTCATCGCGGGAACGATTGAGTTTGGACACATTCGGGAGAGGCTGCGGTGGCGTTATTGTTGGCGCTGTCGAGCGGGCTCATTCTCTATGGCACGCTTTACCCTTTCGATTTCGCGGCCGGCGCTCATCCGGGCGCCATGGTCAGCCTGTTGACGGCATCGCTCAACGCGCGGCCGGGGCGCGGGGACATACTATCGAACGTCGTCTTGTTCCTGCCCTTCGGATTTTTTGCCATGCAGTGCTTGCTTCCCAGGGCGCCGCGCTTGGCGCGGTTGCTGGTCGTCGTCATGATGGGGGCGGCATTATCTCTCGGCATCGAGTGTGCCCAGGCTTACCTCCCGAGCCGGGTAACCAGTCTCTACGACCTCGCGTTGAATGCCCATGGCGCGCTGTTCGGCGCTGTTGCGGGCTGGATCGACTGGCGCGGAAAATTGCAGGCCGGTGGTCGGCCGCCGGCCATTTTACCGCTCCTGCTCCTCGGCGCGTGGCTCGGCTATCGGCTATTCCCGTATGTGCCGACCATCGATTTCCAGCATGTGAGGGACGCTCTTAAACCGCTCCTATCGGGGGAGCTGCCACTGGTGGACGTGTTGCGGCACTTCGCCGGGACCCTGGTCGTCGGCCGGCTGTTACAGGCATTGACCACGCCCCGCCGCGCGCTGTTGGGCATGCTCTTGGTTCCGCTGGGCGTCATCGCCGCCAAACTCTTCATCGTGACCAAGGTGATCATGCCGGGCGAGGTGGCGGGCGTCGTCGCGGGGGTGGCGTTCTGGGTTATCGTCCTCGGCCGCTGGCACCGGCGCACGGCCGTTGTTGCCACGGTGCTGGCGGCGCAGATCGCCGTCCAGGGAGTGGTTCCTTTAATCTTCCGTCCGGAACCCGTGCTCTTTTCCTTCATCCCCTTCATCGGCTTTCAAGGCGGCTCTATGGCGGTGAACCTGCAAGCGTTCCTCGAGAAGGTCTTTCTTTACGGCGCACTCGTCTGGCTGCTGATAGAGACGGGCCGTCGTCTGGTCTTCACGTTGATCGTCAGCGCAGCCTTTCTGACCGCCATCGAACTGGTGCAGATGTACTTGGCTCATCGTGTGTCGGAGATCACGGACCCGTTGCTGGCGATTATCCTGGGTCTGGCGTTGTATATTCTAGACCTCCGCGATCGGGCGAAGCGTCGACCAGTGGAGGCTGGGAGCCGGCGGCCGACCTTGCTGCCGCAAGAAAGACCCGGCCCAACATGAAGAGAGTCCGCGAGTTCGCCCATCGGCCGGTTGCCGACGGCACGCAATGTTAGATTCGAACCCTTCGTACCAATAGGCAGGCTGGCACGGCGCCCCATGTTCGCTTACATCATCCGCCGAATCCTGTTCATGGTGCCGACGCTCCTCGGCATCATGGTGGTCAATTATTTCATCGTGCAGGCCGCACCCGGCGGGCCGGTCGAGCGCATGATCGCCGAGATCAAGGGTACGGGCGTCGACGCGACGGCGCGCATCACCGGTGCCGGCCAAGGCGAACTGGCTCAAGGCGGCGGCCGGCCGACGGGCGGCGAAGGCCAGGCGGCCACCGGCCAGTATCGCGGTGCCCGCGGCCTCGATCCGGCGCTGATCAAGGAAATCGAGCGGCTCTACGGGTTCGACAAGCCGCCGGTCGAGCGTTTCCTGCACATGATGGCGAATTATCTCAGCTTCGACTTCGGCGATAGCTTCTTCCGCGACCGGCGGGTCATCGAGCTAGTGGTGGAGAAGATGCCGGTCTCGATCTCGCTCGGCCTCTGGACCACGATCGTCATCTATCTGGTGTCGATCCCGCTCGGCGTCGCCAAGGCCGTCAGCGATGGCAACGCCTTCGATGTGTGGACCAGCGCCGTGGTGATTGTGGGCTACGCCATTCCGGGCTTCCTCTTCGCGATCCTCCTGGTGGTGCTGTTCGCGGGCGGCAGCTATTTCGCCTGGTTCCCGTTGCGCGGCCTCGTCTCCGATGGTTGGCAGGCGCTCTCGTGGTCCGCGCGCGTCGCCGATTATTTCTGGCACATGGCTCTGCCCATCGCGGCGCTCGTCGTGGGCGGCTTCGCCGGCCTCACCATGCTGACCAAGAATTCCTTCCTCGAGGAGATCAACAAGCAATATGTCCTGACCGCGCGCTCCAAGGGCCTGGCACCTCGCCGTGTGCTCTATGGGCATATTTTCCGCAACGCTATGCTGATTGTCGTCGCCGGTTTTCCGGGTGCCTTGATCGGCATCTTGTTCACGGGCGCGCTTCTGATCGAGGTGATCTTCTCCCTGGATGGTTTGGGCCTGCTCGGCTTCGAGGCGGCGATCAACCGCGACTATCCGGTGATGTTCGGCACGCTCTATGTCTTCACCCTCATGGGCCTTGTCATCGGGTTGATCAGCGACCTCACCTACATGTTCATCGACCCCCGCATCGACTTCGAGAGCCGAGACCAGTGATGGCCGCCACCGGCGCCAAACGGGTTCTTGGGCTTGCCTTGACGCCGCTCGGCCGGCGCCGGCTCGCCAATTTCCGCGCCAACCGCCGCGGCTTCTGGTCGCTCTGGCTGTTTCTGCTGCTGTTTTCGATGAGCCTCCTTTCCGAGTTCATCGCCAACGACAAACCCCTCCTGGTCCGCTATGACGGCCGCTGGCACGTTCCTGTCGTCGTGGCCTATCCCGAGACGGCGTTCGGCGGCGACTTCGAGACCGAGACCGACTACCGCGATCCCGACGTGGTGGCGCTTATTGCCGCTAAGGGCTGGATGGTCTGGCCGCTCATTCCCCACAGCTATCGCTCGGTGGTTCGCGATCTGCCGGTGCCGGCGCCGGCGCCGCCATCGACCCGGAACTGGCTCGGCACCGACGACCAAGCGCGCGACGTGGTGGCGCGGCTGCTTTATGGTTTTCGCATCTCGGTGCTGTTCGGCTTGGCCCTGACCCTGCTCAGTTCCGTCATCGGCGTGGCGGCGGGGGCGGTGCAAGGTTATTTCGGCGGCTGGACCGATTTGCTGTTCCAGCGTTTCATCGAGATCTGGTCGGGCCTGCCGGTGCTCTATCTGTTGATTATTTTAGCGAGCGTCGTCGAACCCAATTTCTGGTGGCTCTTGGGGCTGATGCTGCTGTTTTCCTGGATGGCGCTGGTGGGCGTCGTCAGGGCCGAGTTCTTACGGGTGCGGAATTTCGATTATGTGCGCGCGGCCAGGGCGCTCGGCGTCGGCAACGCCATGATCATGCTGCGCCATGTGCTGCCCAACGCCATGGTGGCGACCCTGACCATGTTGCCGTTTATTTTGAACGGCTCGATCACGACGCTCACCTCCCTCGACTTCCTGGGTTTCGGCCTGCCGCCCGGATCGGCCTCTCTCGGTGAGCTCTTGGCCCAAGGCAAGGCCAATCTCCAGGCGCCGTGGCTGGGCTTGACAGCCTTCATCGTGCTGGCGCTGATGCTGAGCCTCTTGATCTTCGTCGGCGAGGCGGTGCGCGACGCCTTCGATCCGCGCAAAACGGTGACGGTATGAGTGCCTCCGATAGCGCGCGACCGCTCCTCGACGTGAGCGACCTTGCCGTGACCTTCGCCACGCCCACCGGGCGCATCGAGGCCCTGCGCGGTATTTCATTCCAAGTCGAGCGGGGCGAGACCGTGGCGCTCGTTGGCGAGAGCGGCTCGGGCAAGTCGGTGACCGCGCTCTCGATCCTGCAATTGCTGCCCTATCCCGTCGCCAGCCATCCCAAGGGCAGCATCAAGTTTCAGGGCACCGAGATCGTCGGCCAACCGGAAGACGTGGTCAGGCGCGTGCGCGGCAATCGCATCGCCATGATCTTCCAGGAGCCCATGTCCTCGCTCAATCCCCTGCACACGATCGAGCAGCAGGTGAGCGAGAGCCTGATCCTGCACAAAGGTCTGACGCGCGTGGCGGCACGGGCGCGCACGCTCGAATTGCTCGACCTCGTGGCGCTGGTCGACGCCCGGTCGCGCCTTGGTGCCTATCCGCACCAGCTCTCGGGCGGGCAGCGCCAGCGCGTCATGATCGCCATGGCGTTGGCCAATGAGCCGGATCTCTTGATTGCCGACGAGCCGACCACCGCCCTCGATGTCACCATCCAGGCGCAGATCCTGAAACTGCTGAAGGACTTGCAGGGCCGGTTCGGCATGGCGCTCCTGCTGATTACCCATGACCTCGGCATCGTGCGCCGCATGGCCGGCCGGGTCTCGGTCATGACCGAGGGGCTGATCGTCGAGCAGGGCCCGACCGCCGAGATATTCGAGCGGCCGAGCCACCCCTATACGCGCCGCCTCTTGGCCGCCGAGCCCAAGGGCAAGCCGCCCCTGGCCGATTCCAGAGCCCCTGAGGTGATGCGGGCCGACGATGTCCGGGTCTGGTTCCCGATCAAGCAAGGCGTGCTCCGGCGCACGACCGGCCACATCAAGGCCGTCGATGGGGTGTCGACGCTGGTGCGCGCCGGCCAGACGGTGGGTGTGGTGGGCGAAAGCGGCTCCGGCAAAACGACGCTTGGCCTCGCCTTGCTGCGCCTCGAGCGGAGCCGGGGCGGCGTCTATTTCAATGGCGATGCCATCCATGACGCGCGGGCGCGGGCCCTCCGGCCGCTCCGCCGGCAAATGCAGATCGTCTTTCAGGACCCCTACAGCAGCTTGAGCCCGCGCATGTCCATCGCCCAGGTGGTGGGCGAGGGCCTGGCGGTGCACGGGCTCGGCGGCTCGGCGCCGGAGCGGCGCCGGCTGATCGACGAAGCGCTCGTGGAAGTCGGTCTCGATCCGGCCATGGCGGAGCGCTATCCGCATGAATTTTCGGGCGGCCAGCGCCAGCGCATCGCGGTCGCCCGCGCCATGGTTCTGAAGCCCAAGTTCGTGGTTCTGGACGAGCCCACATCGGCGCTCGATATGTCGGTGCAAGCCCAGATCGTCGACCTACTGCGCGATCTGCAAGCGCGCCACGATTTGGCCTATCTCTTCATCAGCCACGACTTGAAGGTCGTCCGGGCACTCGCCAACGATTTGATCGTGCTCCGGGCCGGGCGGGTCGTGGAGCAGGGCCCGGCGGCGGACATCTTCGAGCGGCCGCAAGACCCCTATACCCGCGCCCTGATGGCGGCCGCCTTCGATCTGGAAGTGGTCGGCGAGGGCGTGGTCTCGAATTGAGCGGAGATAACTGGATGGCCCTGGTCTTTTCACCCGGCGCGGGACCCACCGACATCTGGCGGCGCGAACTCGCGCGCCTTATCCCGGACCTGGATTTTCGCGTCTGGCCCGACTATGGCGACCCGGCCGAGATCGACATCGCGCTCGTCTGGCGGCCGGCGCCCGGCACCTATCGCCGATTTCCCAATCTGAAGGCGATCCTCTCGGCGGGTGCGGGCGTCGACGGCATCAAGACCGACCCCGAACTGCCGCCGGGCGTGCCGGTGGCCAGGCTCGTCGATCCCTGGATGGCGAACGCCATGGCCGAGTTCGTCCTCCATTGGGTGCTGCATTATGGCCGGCGCTTCGACGCCTATGCCGACCAGCAGCGGCGCCAAGAGTGGCGGGAGCTCGACGAGGAGGCACCCTTCGACCGGGCGCGGGTGGGCCTGCTTGGCTGCGGCCAGATCGGCGGCGTCATCGCCCGCCAGCTGATGGCTATCGGCTGCGCGGTTGCCGGCTGGACGCGGCGGCCACAAGACCTTGGACCGATCGAGAATTTCCCTGGCCCGGCGGGCCTGATCCCGTTTCTTCGGCGCTCCGATTATCTGGTCTGCGTGTTGCCGCTCACGCCCGAGACCCAGGGCGTCCTGAACCGGCGCGCGCTCGCTTGGCTCCCGAACGGCGCGGTCGTCATCAACATTGCCCGTGGCGCGCATTTGGTGGAAGGCGATCTGCTGGCGGCGCTCGATTCGGGGCACTTGAAGGCGGCCGTGCTCGACGTCTTTGCCGAGGAGCCGCTCGCCGCCGGCCATGCCTTCTGGAAGCACCCCGCCATTGTGGTGACGCCACACATCGCCGGCACCACCAATCCGGTCACCGCCGCGGCCCAGGTGGCGGAGAATATCCGCCGCATTCGGGCCGGCGCGCCGCTCCTGAATCCGGTCGACCCTCGGTCGGGATATTGAGCGGGTCGAGCGCCCGGTCACGCGAGAGCCGGATGGCCGTCACCCGCCATACCGCTCCGCCAAGAGGGCAAAGCCGGCGCGCACGAACTGGGCCTCGCCGCCGGCCGGCCGGCCGGGTTTGGCCGTCGGGTTCCAGGCCATCATGTCGACATGCGCCCACCGGGTCTCGGCCGACACGAACTGCTGCATGAAGAGGGCAGCGGTGATCGCACCCGCGAAACCCGATTCCGAGACATTGTTGATGTCGGCGGCCGGGCTATCGAGCAGCTTCTTGTAGGGCTGCCAGAGCGGCAGGCGCCAGAGTGGATCGCCTTCCGCCGCGCCATGGCGGAGGAGGGCGTCCGCCAGCGCGTCGTCATTGGCGAACAACGCCGGCAGGTCTGGGCCCAATGCGACCCGCGCCGCGCCCGTCAGCGTGGCGCAGTCGAGGATGAGGTCCGGCTTCTCCCGGTCGGCTTCCGCCAGCGCGTCGCAGAGGACCAACCGGCCCTCGGCGTCGGTGTTGCCGATCTCGACGGTGATGCCCTTGCGGGTGCGCACGATGTCGAGCGGCCGCATGGCGTTGCCCGAGACCGCGTTCTCAACCGCCGGCACCAGCACGCGCAAGCGTACCTTGAGGCGCGCCGCCATGACCATATGGGCCAGCGCCAGCACGCAGGCGGCACCCCCCATGTCCTTCTTCATGTTGCGCATGCCGCCGGCGGGTTTGAGGTCGAGGCCGCCGGTATCGAAACAAACACCCTTGCCGCAGAGTGTGACCTTGGGGTGGCGGGGATTGCCCCACACCATGTCGATGAGGCGCGGCGCCACGGCCGCCGCGCGGCCGACGGCGTGAATCGTCGGGTAGTTCGCGTCGAGCAGACGATCGCCGACGATGACCTGGATACGGGCCTTGTGCCGGCGGGCGAGGTCACGGGCCGCGCTCGCGAGTGCCGCCGGCCCCATGTCATTGGCCGGCGTGTTGATCAGGTCGCGCGCGAGTGTCACCGCCTCGACAGTGCGCCGGACCGACGCGCGGTCCGCCTTGGCCGGCCAGACCAGGCTGGCGAAACCGTCGTTCGCCTGCTTGTAGCGCGTGAAGCGATAAGTGCCCAAGGCCCAGCCGAGGGCGAGGCGGGTCGCGACCGCCGCGGCGCGCGGCTCCGGGTCGAGGCGGTAGCGCCCGGCCGCCAGCGCCGATGCGAGGCCGCCCATCGCCCAAAGCTCGGCCGGATCCTCGACGCCCACGACCACCCTTGCCACGCGGCCCTTGGCATCCGGCAGGCGCAGCAAGCTGCCGGGCTTGGCGGCGAAGCCGGATTGTTCGACCCAGTCCGCCGCCACGGCGGGCTGGCGGCGGAGCCAGCCTCCCAGTTCGCTCGCGCGCAACAGCGTTAGTGGCACCGCGCTTGCCGTGCCCGCGACAAGTCCCCCGACCATCTGCTCCTCCAGCATATCCGATGGCATGCAGGATCGCCGGAAAGCACGGGCTTGAAAAGCCTAACGGCATGCTTGCCACGAAGGCCGCCCTTCAGTGGAATGGGGGCAAATCGCATTGGGGATCGCCATGCCCGCGCTCACGCTCGTCATCGGCAACAAGAACTATTCGTCCTGGTCGTTGCGCGGCTGGCTGGCGCTGGCCCGCACGGGCCTCGGTTTCGAGGAGATTGTCGTGCCCCTGGACACACCCAAGACGAAGGCCGCCATCTGGAACCATTCCCCGTCGGGGAAAGTGCCGCTCCTCCGCCATGGCGATGTCACGGTCTGGGAATCCTTGGCGGTCGGCGAATATCTGGCGGAGATCGCGCCCGGCGCCAGACTCTGGCCGGAGGGCCAGGCAGCGCGCGCCCATGCCCGTGCCGTGGCCGCCGAAATGCATGCCGGCTTCATGAACCTGCGTGGGCAATGCCCGATGAACATTCGGGCGAGCAAGCCCGGCCGGCCGCTCTCGCCCGAGACGGCGGCCGACATCGAGCGCATTGCCGCCATCTGGCGCGACTGCCGCGCGCGTTTCGGCCGGGGTGGCGACATGCTGTATGGCCATTTTACTATCGCCGACGCCATGTATGCGCCCGTGGTGAGCCGGTTTCGTACCTACGGCATCACCCTTGACGGTGAGAGCCAGACCTACGCGGCGGCGGTTTGGGCGCTGCCCGAAATGCGCCGATGGGCCGCCGCCGCGGCCGCCGAACCCTGGGCGATCGAGCGCTATGACGCCGTATGACACGCGCACACGGCCGACTCTTGGCAGCCGTGGCGTGTATGTTGCCGGTCCCGCGCCTCTTGCCGCGCCTAGTTCTGGCCCTAATTTAGGATTACCATCGTGGTGATCGAGCCCTGTGGCGGATACACCGCATTGCCGGAGATTCAATGACCATGCACGCGAGCTGGCGACTGATCGTGGCCTCGCTTTTCGTGGCCAACCTGCTGTTTGCCGCGATGGGCGCGAGCCATCCCGCCGAGGCCGCCGTGTCGAAGTCCGATCAGGACCGCGCGGATCGTTTCTTTACCGACGCCCAGAAGCGTCTTCGGGCGGGTGACGCGGCGGCGGCGATGATCGAGCTGCGCAACGCCTTGCAGCGCAATCCCGGCCATCTGCCCGCGCGTCAGCTACTCGGCGAACTCAGTTTGCAGGCCGGGAACGTGGCGGCGGCGGAGAAGGACTTGCGACGCCACTACAACGCGACCAAGGACGAGCGGACGGCCGGCAAGCTGGCGTTTGCCTTGGTACAGCTGCGCCGGTTCGACGAAGCGCTCGTTTTGTTGGGCGCGGACGGAACCTCGACCTTCGATGGCGCGCGGGTCGCCGGTTATGCCTATGCCAGTGTCGGCCGGCGGACGGAAGCCGAAGCCGCCTTCCGGAAGATGCTGTCGATCGACCCCAAATCCCACGAGGCCATGGCGCAAATTGCCCGTCTCCGGCTCGAAACCGGCGATATCGAGGCGGGCAAGGAGATGCTCGATACACTGTTCACCGTCGAGCCCAATTCGGTCGAGGGCTGGCTGCTGAAAAGCGACCTCGCCTCGAAGTTGAATCGCCTCACGGAGGCCCGCGAGGCGGCCGAGAAGGCCGTGACTCTCGCGCCCGGGGACCAGCGCGCGCTGCTCCAGAAGGCCCGCGTCGCGACGGCGGCGGGTCGAACGGGCGAGGCCGAGACCGCCATCCGTGCCGTTCTGGAGCGCTCGCCGAAGAATCCGCTCGCTTTGTATCACCTAGTACCTCTGCACAGTGATTATGACTCTTTGATTGGGTTGGGGTAAGCGCGTTCCAATTTGGCGCGAGCTCGCTCGGTAGTGAACATCCATTTGATGCGAGCGCCGGCATCATTGCGCTGCTTCTCCCAGGCGGCGATTTCGGT
>SHVR01000038.1 GCA_009694185.1 Alphaproteobacteria bacterium
TGGTCGTAGGCCGTGAAAACCGCCCCGCCGCTCTCCGCCAAGACCTTCGTGATCGCCGCCGTCAGCGTCGTCTTACCATGGTCAACATGCCCGATCGTCCCAACGTTGCAGTGCGGCTTGTTCCGCTCGAATTTCGCCTTGCCCATTCGCAATCCCGCTGTTCGGTCGTCTATGACGCGTTTCCCAGACCCGAAATCCCCAGGCCCGAAGCTGGAGCGGGTGATGGGAATCGAACCCATGTGGCCAGCTTGGAAGGCTGGAACTCTACCATTGAGCTACACCCGCGCCCTGTCGTACCAACCTCTGGTGGAGGGGGTTGGATTCGAACCAACGTAGGCTGCGCCAACGGATTTACAGTCCGTCCCCTTTAGCCACTCGGGCACCCCTCCGCCGAGCCGTCGACCAGCCACTCATCCGGCATCAAGGAAACAAAGAAGCCTTGTTTACTTTTACCCGATCCCAGACAACAACGAACAGACAACGAAAGCCCTCCCGGTCTTTCCAAGAACCGTGGGCGCCTCCGCCGTTCCGCTCGGCATGTGCCCATCATAGGAGAGAGACATGCGTGCTGGCAAGCGCCAACGCAATTCATTTCGAGCCGCGCCGCCAAAAGGACCGGAGCGGCCATCTGCCGACGCGCGGCGGACCGTTCAGCGCCGCGGAGCACCCGCCGGTGTCTGGCTCTATGGGATTCATGCCGTTCTGGCCGCGATCGCCAACCCAGACCGAAAAATTGTCCGATTGATTGCAACTCCGGAACTTATTTCCCGATTTGATGAGGCCTTGACGCAGGCACGGACCGCACGCGGCGGCGACTTGCCGCCCCTGGAGGAAGTCGACCGTCAAACGATCGACAATCGGCTCGCCAAGGGTGCGGTGCACCAAGGGATCGCGGCGGAAGCGGGTGCGCTGCCGGAACTCGGCGTCGAGGACATTTGCCGCAATCCGGCGCCTCGCGCGGCCGTGCTGGTGTTGGATCAGGTGACGGACCCGCAAAATGTGGGGGCGATCCTGCGCACCGCGGCCGGCCTCGGCGCGATCGCCGTGCTGACACCCGAGCGCGGGGCGCCGGAGGCGACCGGCGCCCTTGCCAAGGCGGCCTCGGGGGCACTCGAGCGCGTGCCTTTGGTCCATGTCGTCAATTTGCGCCGCGCCCTCGAGACGCTCAAGACGGCCGGATTCTGGTGCGTCGGCCTCGACCACACCGCCGATCGGACGTTGGAACAGGTGGCGCTGCCGGAGCGCGCCGCCCTCGTCCTTGGCGCCGAGGGTAACGGGCTTCGCCGCCTGACGCGCGAAACCTGCGATCTCCTGGTCGCCATTCCGATCGGCCCCGCCGTCGACAGCTTGAACGTGTCGACGGCCGCCGCCATCGCGCTCTATGAATGGCGGCGCCAAAGCCGCTTGCCGGCGGTCACGGTGCCAACAACCCGGTGACATAGAGCAGGCCCGCCCACAGCAGGCCGCCGCCGACCAGGGCGCCGGCGCCCCAGGCGAGCCAGCGTCGCCCGGCCGCCATGCCCGGCGAAAGCTGGGCGAGCAGCAGAAGCAGCGCCGCCAGACCCGCGATGGCGGCGAAGAGACGATCGTGCATGCGCGGCCTTCCCGTGAGTCACCCGTGCGACAAGCGTGCGACAAGCGTGCCGTTGACGGCGATCGCATTGTATAGTGCCGCCCGTCGCGGTTGGCGGCGGTGGCACCGGGCACGCGGCGTCCCGCGTTCGAGGCTGAAGCGCAAATGATCTGGAAGGGCCGCAAGTCGATACCAACGCCCGGCCCCATGCCGGAGGTGGCCTCGGCGCCCGCCCGGCCCGCCGAGCCGCCGCGCACGACTTTGTCGATCATCGGACCGAACCTGACGGTCTCGGGAAGCCTGCGGAGCGAGAGCGACATCGTCGTTCACGGCCGGGTCGCCGAGGGGATTGCGTGCCGGGTCGCGACGGTCGGCGAGACCGGGCTCGTCGGCGGCGAGATCGTGGCGCGCAACGTTCGCCTGATGGGCCGTTGCGACGGGCAGGTGCGCGCCCAGACGGCCGTGATCGGCCCAGCGGCGAAGCTCGGCGGCGACCTGACTTGCGGCGGCGATGCCGAGGTGATGGGCGAGGTCAGGGGCAACGTCACCGGTCAAACCATCACGGTGCGGCCGAGCGCCGCCATTCACGGCGCCGTGCGCGGCCAGGTGGTGCATGTCCAGGGCACCGTCCAGGGCAATATCGAGGCGCTCGACGTGACGATCGCGGCGACGGCCGTGATCGTCGGCAACATCACCCACAACACCATTGCCATCGAGAGAGGCGCAACCCATAAGGGCCTGCGGCCCTGGCGAGCGCGAGCGCGGGTCTGAGGAAGTTCGAGAAGGCGGCAAGGCGGCGAGACCTCGTTTGACGGTTCGCCGGCCTGCCGCTAAGTTCCACCGAGGTCGCGAACACAGGACACAAAGGGGTAGTTGCCATGTTTCGCAAGTTCGATGGGAGCAGCGAGAAGCCGACAACTCCGGAAGTAAGGCCCGGGGCGACGGTCGCCCCGCCCAAACCGGCCGAACCGCCGCGCCCGGCCGGCCGCGCCAACGAAGCGCTCTCCATCATCAGTTCCGATGTCACCATCATCGGCAATTTGCAGAGCGCCGGCGACGTCCAGATCGACGGCAAGATCAGCGGCGACATCAAGAGCCGCGGCGTCATCATTGGCGAGAGCGCCCAGGTCGAAGGTGCGATCTACGCGGATACGGTGCGAATTTTCGGGACCGTCAACGGCCAGATCACCGCCAAAACAGTGATTGTCGCCAAGACGGCCCGCATTTTCGGCGACATCGTTCATCAGGCGATCTCCGTCGAGCAAGGTGCATTCCTGGAGAGCCATTTGCGGCGCATGGATTCGTCCGGTGGCGCCGCCCAGCCGACCCGCCCCACCCAGGTCGCGCCCGGGACGCCACCCAGTCAGGGAACCCGCGTTGTGGCGGGCTGAAGTAGGCCGCCGACGTCGCCACGCACGGGCACCTTCGCCGCCGCGCTGACGCTTGCGATCTGGGCGGGTGCGATCTGGGCGGGTGCGATCTGGGCGGGCGGCGCATCGCCGGCCTGGCCGAGCACCGCGCTCTACGCCGAAGAAATCCGCATACCCCTGGAGGACCCGGGCAAGGCGCCGGCGTCGAGCCTGGCAGCGACGCTCTATCTGCCGGACGGCAACGGCCGCTTTCCGCTGGCCGTCATCAGCCACGGCGCCCCGCGCAATCCGGCCGACCGCCGGCGCACACGATATTATCCCGACGCCAGCCGCTGGTTCGTCGAACGCGGATTTGCCGTCGTCGTGCCGATGCGCCGCGGCTATGGCACTTCCGACGGACCCTATGGCGAGGCCTATGGTAGCTGCGCCAATCCCGACTATGTGGCGGCTGGCCTCGCCACGGCCGCCGACATCGAGGCGACGATCCGCCATATGCGCCGGCAACCCGCCATCGACCCGGATCGCATTCTCCTGGTCGGACAATCGGCCGGCGGGCATGGCTCCCTCGCCGCCCTGAGCCTGGCGCCGCCGGGCGTCGTGGGCGCCGTCAATTTCGCCGGCGGACGTGGCTCCAAGGCACGCGAGGACATCTGCGGGCCGGATCGCCTCATCGCGTCCATGACCGTCTTCGGGCGCGCCGCTCGGAGCCCGAGTCTCTGGATCTACACGGCGAACGACAGCTATTTTACGCCCGATCTGGCGCGGGCCATGTTCCGGGCCTATGTGGCGGCCGCCGCGCCGGCCGAATTCGTGGGCTTACCCGCCTTCGGCGACGAAGGGCACATGCTGTTCGCGCGTGGCCAAGGTGTCGCTCTTTGGGCACCTTCGGTCACTCGCTTCCTCGAGACCCTCGGCTTGGCGCGCTAACGCTCCCCGGTGATCAGCCTGACACCGCTCCGGAAAGTGACATAGGCCCAGAGCCAGTTCAGCATGACCCCGGCCCGATTGCGCGCGCCCACCAGAAACGCCACATGGACCACGCCCCAAAGCCACCAGGCCGGAAGCCCGCTGAGGCGGAGCCAACCGAAATTGGCGATCGCCGCCTTGCGCCCGATGGTCGCCATGCCACCCATATCGCGGTAGCGGAACGGCCCGGGAGCGGGACGACCCGTGATCCGGGCATGGATGACCGAGGCGACATAGGCGCCGCTTTGCTTGGCGACCGGTGCCACACCCGGCAATGGCTCCCCTTTTGCACCCTCGGCCAGCGCCGTGTCGCCGATCGCGAAGACGTTCGCGAGACCAGGCAGCGACAGATTGGGCGCCACGACCGCGCGGCCGGCCCGGTCATGCTCGGCGCCGAGCCATTTGGCGGCGGGCGAGGCGATCACACCCGCGGCCCAAAGGACGGTGCGCGCCTCGATGCGCTCGCCGCCAACGATGACGCCCATCTCGTCGACCTGCTCGACGCGACTATCGAGCCGGACCTCTACCTTGAGATCTCCAAGTTGCTCAAGCGCGCGCTGGCTCAGGATTTCCGGGAAAGACGGCAGCACGCGGGGCCCCGATTGCACCAGAATGACGCGCGCCGTCGATGGCTCGAAGCGGCGGAAGTCGCCCGCCATGCCGAAGCGGGCAAGTTCCGAGATGGCGCCCGCCATCTCCACCCCGGTCGGGCCGGCGCCGACGATGACGAAGGTCAGGAGACGCCGGCGCTCGTCGTCGTCCGCCGCCTCCGCATGCTCGAAGGCGGAGAGGATGCGCCGGCGAATATCGGTCGCATCGTCGATCTTCTTGATGCCGGGCGCCAAGCCTTCCCATTCGTCCTTGCCGAAATAACTGTGCCTGGCACCGGTTGCGAGCACGAGATAATCATAGGGAACCGACCGGTCGCCGAACAGAACCCGCCGGTTCGCCGTGTCGACGCCGTTCACCCGCTCCATCAGGACGGTGGTATTGAATTGGTCGCGGAGAATAGCGCGAAAGGGCGTCGCGATGTCGGCGGACGACAGGCTCGCCGTCGCAACCTGGTAAAGCAACGGCTGAAACAGATGATAGTTGCGCCGGTCGATTACCGTGACCTGGGCCGGGCAACGGGCGAGCGCCCGGGCGCAGGCCAAGCCGCCAAAACCGCCACCAACGATGACGACCCGGGGCGTGCCCGCAAGCGAGACGGCGGGCTTGCCGTCGAGCTGGGAAAAATACCGGGCGAGGGCGCGCGTCAGCCAGTGGTCGAGCGACAGGAAACCGGGACCGCGCAGCAGCAGTTGCCCCAGCAGCATCGCCCAATACCAGTGCTCCAACCGGTCCAGATAGGTGAACTGGATGACCGCCGTCATGACGATGAGCGGCACGCTGGCGAGGCGCGTTCCGAGACCCAGCACCAGGAGGACCGGGGCGCCGAGTTCGATCGCCGTCGCCAAGGCCGCCGCCAGTTCCGGCGGCAACAGCGGCACCGCATATTCCTCGGCGAACAGCAGCACCGTCGTATCCCAGCTCGCGATCTTGGTAAGACCCGAGCGCCAGAATATCTCCGCCATCCACAGGCGGATAAAGAGCTGGTAGGCGGGCCCGCCATAACGGGTCAGCGCCGCCACGGCCGCCGCCATCTCCCCCGCGAGCGGCAGCGCCGTGCGCGCGAGCGCCGGCCCGATGGCATGGTCGAGCGACAAGGCGCCCGGACCGCGCGCGAACAGCCAGCCGAACAGGATCGCCCAAAAGAGATGGTCCGGCAGTTGGATAAAGGCGAATTGAATGATCAGCGACAGAGCCAGCAGCGGCAACGCCATGACCCGGGTCATGAGGCCGAATGCCACGAAGATCGGGCAGATCAGCTCGATCGCAACACCGAGCCAGGCCGCCGTCACCGGGTCCATCCAGCTCACCGGATACTCGTTGCGCGCAAGTTCCAGCGCGACCGGCCAATTGCCGATCTTGAGCAGGCCCGAGGTCTAGAAAATACCGGCAAGCCAGAGCCTTATCATCAAGTCCAGGAACGCGCCCGCGAACCGGTCGCCGCCTTGGACCAGGGCGCGAATTTGCGCCATCAGGTCGCCTACCCACCGCATGCCCACTATCGCCTCCATCGCGTTCCCGGCTTCGGCCGGCACGCCCGTCGATAACCGGGACTGTGCGGGCAAGTCCCACCGCCGAGCCAATATCCTTTGGGCATGGTTTCCATAGGCGCCGGCGCGCGCATTGACAGTGCCGGGGCATGGTCCGACTGTCGGCAACCTTTGGCGTGCCGGGCCACGCGAACCGGTCGCTTGGGGAGGCGTTTATGAAACCGACATGGCTGATGGCGCTCGCCACGCTACTCAGCCTCGGCTTGCTCGAGGTGCTGCCCGCCAGCGCCCAAGCGGTCGATTTCAAGGGCTGGCGAGTGGAGTTCGTCATCCCGGCTTTCCCGGGCGGCGGCGGCGACGTGTGGGCCCGCTTCTTGCAACCCTATCTCGAGAAATATTTGCCGGGCAATCCGACCGTGCTGATCAAGAACCAGCCCGGCGGCAATGGCATCGCGAGCGCCAACCAGTTTTATCTCCGTGCCCGGCCCGACGGTCTGACGGTGATCGGCACCACGGGGTCGGTGCAATTGCCCTATATGCTCGACGACCCGCGCGTGAAGTACGACTACAAGGAGTGGACGCCCCTCCTCGTCTCGCCGACCGGCGGTGTGACCTATGTCCAGCCGGAGCTGGGCCTGAAATCGGCGGCCGACATAGGCAAGCTCACGGGCCGGAAGATGATATATGGCGGCCAGGGCGTGAGTTCCCTGCACATGGTGGCCGTCCTAGCCTACGAGCTGCTCGGCCTCGACATGCAGGTGGTCTTCGGCCTCAAGGGGCGCGCGGAAGGCCGGCTCGTTTCGAGCGCGGCGAGCTCAACATCGACTACCAGACCACCGGCGCCTATATGAAGAACGTCGAACCGCTGGTCAAAGCCAGCAAGGCGGTGCCGCTGTTCGCCTGGGGCGTGCTCGACGACAAGGGCGACGTGATCCGCGATCCAAGCTTCCCCAACCTGCCGAGCTTCGTCGAGGTCTATGAAACCATGCACGGCAAGCAGCCGGCCGGGGTCGAGTGGGAGGTGTACAAGTCGTTCTTCACGGCCGGATTCGCCGGGCAGAAGATCGTGTTCCTGCCCAAGGGCATATCCGCCGATATCATCGAGGCATGGCGCGAGGCGGTTGCCAAGACCGTGACCGACCCGGAATTCATTGCCCGAGCGAAGGACGAACTCGGCGACTACAACCAAGCCATCGGGCGGGATGCCGCGACCCTCGCCCGTGTCGCGACCACCACGGATCCGGTCGCCAAGGCGTGGATCAAGAACTGGTTGGCGACGCGGTACAATTACAAGCCCGGCACGAATTGATTGCCGCTCTGGTCGGCATCGGCACACCGGTACGGATCTTACTTGGGGAGGCGTTCATGGGACGGATATGGCTGGCCGCGTTCGCCATGCTACTGGGCGGCGTCATGCTCCAGGCCGCGCCGGCCGCGGCACAAGCGGTCGATTTCAAGGGCAAACGGATCGAGTTCATCGTGCCCTTTATCCCGGGCGGCGGCACCGACGTTTGGGCCCGCTTCTTCCTGCCCTATCTCGAAAAATATCTGCCGGGCAATCCGACCGTGCTGGTGAAGAACCAGCCGGGCGGCAACGGCATCGCGGGCGCCAACCAGTTTCATCTCCGCTCTCAGCCCGACGGCCTGACCGTGCTCGGCACGTCGGGGTCGGTGCAATTGCCCTACCTGCTCGAAGATCCCCGGGTGAAATACGAATACAAGGAATGGACGCCGATCCTTGTCTCGCCGACCGGCGGCGTCACCTATATCCGTCCCGAATTCGGCGTGAAATCGGCCGCGGACATCGGCAAGCTCAAGGGCCAAAAAATCAAATTCGGCAGCCAGGGCGTGAGCTCGATCGACATGGTGGTGGCCCTCTCCTATGAGCTGCTCGGCCTCGACCCACAAGTGGTCTTCGGCCTCAAGGGGCGCGCCGACGGCCGGCTCGCCCTTGAGCGTGGCGAGACCAACATCGATTATCAGATCACCGGCGCATTCCTGAAAAACGTGGAACCGCTGGTCAAAGCCGGCAAGGCGGTGCCGCTGTATGCCTTTGGTGTGCTCGACGACAAAGGCGAGGTGGTTCGCGATCCATCCTTTCCCGGCATGCCGAGCGTTGCCGAGGTCTATGAGAAGATGCACGGCCGCAAGCCGGCGGGGGTCGAGTGGGAGGCATACAAGGCTTTCTTTACCGCCGGCTTCGCCGCCCAGAAGATCCTGGTTCTGCCGAAAGGCACACCCGCCAATATCATCGCGGTCTGGCGCGAGGCGGCCCGGCGAGTCGTGAGCGATCCGGAATTCGTCACCCGCTCCCGGAACGAGCTTGGCGACTACAAACAAGCGATCGGGCCGGATGCGGCCACCCTCACCAATGTCGCGATCCAAGTCGACCCGGCGGCTAAGGCGTGGCTCAAGAACTGGCTGGTGACGAAGTACAATTACAAGCCCGACGCCGACTGATCGTTACGTCGGTTGCAGGCAACGCCGCTCGCATTGACAGGTGCGCGGCAAGGCCCGACAGTCCGCCGATATTGGCCGACTGGATCGCTGAATCGGTCACGGGGAGTGGTGTTCATGCGACGCATATGGCTGGTGGCGCTTGCCACGCTGTTGGGCTCGGTGATGTTTCGGGCCGCGCCGGCCGCGGCACAAGCGGTCGATTTCAAGGGCAAGCGGATCGAATTCATCATCCCGTTTGCCGCCGGTGGCGGCTCCGACGTCTGGGCCCGGTTCTTTCAACCCTATCTCGAGAAATATCTGCCGGGCAACCCGACCGTCCTGGTCAAGAACCAGCCGGGCGGCACCGGCATTGCCGGCACCAACCAGTTTCACCTGCGCGCCCAGCCCGACGGCCTGACGGTGCTTGGCACCACGGGATCGGTGCAGCTGCCCTATCTGCTCGACGATCCGCGCGTCAAATACGAATACAAGGAATGGACGTCGATCATGGTCTCGCCGACCGGCGGCGTCAGCTATGTGCAGCCGGCGCTTGGCCTGAAGTCGGCGGACGACATCGAGAAGCTCAAGGGACAAAAGATGAAATATGGCAGCCAGGGGGTGAGCTCGCTCGACATGGTGGCCGTCCTCGCCTACGAGCTGCTCGGCCTCGACGTGCAGGTGGTCTTCGGCCTCAAGGGACGCGCCGACGGCCGGCTCGCCTTCGAGCGCGGCGAGGTCGGCATCGACTACCAGACCACCAGCGCCTATGTGAAGAACGTCGAGCCGTTGGTCAAGGCCGGCAAGGCGGTGCCGCTGTTCGCCTGGGGCGTCCTTGATGAGAAAGGCGATGTAATCCGAGACCCGACCTTCCCCAATCTGCCGAGCTACGTCGAGGTCTATGAAAAGATGCACGGCAAGAAGCCGGCGGGGGTCGAGTGGGAGGCTTACAAGTCGTTCTTCACCGCCGGCTTTGCCGCCCAGAAGATCATCGTCCTGCCGAAGGGCACGCCCGCCAATATCGTCGCCGTATGGCGCGAGGCGATCGGCCGGGTGGTGCGCGACCCGGAATTTATCGCCCGCTCGAAGAACGAACTCGGCGACTACAAGCAGGCGGTCGGGCCGGATGCGGCGACACTCACCAATGTCGCGATCAACGTCGATCCCACGTCCAAGGCGTGGATCAAGAACTGGCTGGTGACCAAGTATAATTACAAGCCCGACGCCGACTGATCGGCGCATGGCGAACGGACAAGGTGTCGACGGCGGGGCGGCGCCCGTGCCGCTCCGGCGCTGCTGCGTTGCGCATCCACCGGATCGGGCCGCATGCTTGACGTGATCGCCACCACCTTCGTCAACCTGGTGACCAGCGCCAGCCTGATCTATCTCCTGGGCGGCGTGCTGCTCGGCCTCGTGGTGGGTATCCTGCCGGCGCTCGGCGGCACCGCCGGCATGGCGCTCCTCATCCCATTCGTCTTCGGCCTCGAGCCCAATGCCGCGCTTGCCATGATGACCGGCCTGCTCGCGGTGGTGGCAACCGGCGACACGGTCACGTCGATCTTGATGGGCATACCGGGCTCGGCCGCGTCCCAGGCCACCATCCTCGATGGCTTTCCCCTCGCCAAGCGCGGCGAGGCGGCGCGCGCCTTGAGCGCCGCCTATGTCGCCTCGGCGGCGGGTGGCGTGATCGGCGCCATGGTGCTGACGGCGGCCATCCTGGTTGCCCGGCCGATCATCCTCGCCTTCGGCACCGGCGAAATGTTGCTCCTGGTCCTGCTCGGCATCTCCATGGTGTGCGTGCTTTCCGGCAGCAGCCTGGTCAAGGGCTTGATCGCCTGCGCGCTCGGCCTCCTGGTCGGCGCCGTGGGCGCGGCACCCGCCACCAGCGAATACCGCATGATCATGGGCAATTTCTACCTGGCGGACGGGGTGCCGCTGGTGGCCGTGGCGCTCGGCGTCTTCGCGCTCCCCGAAATCATCGACCTCTTGCGCCGCGACGCCGCCATTTCATCCGCCATGTCGATCGGCCGCGGCTGGCTGCAAGGCGCGATCGATTGCTGGATCCACAAAGGCGTGGTGTTGCGCACGTCCGCCATCGGCTGCCTGATCGGGGCACTCCCCGGCATCGGCGGCTCGGTCGTCGACTGGATCGCCTATGGCCACACGGTCCAGACCGCCCGCGACAAGAGCCAGTTCGGCAAGGGCGACATTCGCGGCGTGATCGGCGTCGAGGCGTCCAACAACTCGGTCCAGGGCGGCGCCCTGGTGCCGACGCTCATCTTCGGCATACCCGGCTCCGGCAGCACGGCGATCTTTCTGGCGGGATTGATCCTGATCGGCCTGCAACCCGGCATGGCCATGGTCGAACAGAATCTGGACGTGACCTACACGATCATCTGGTCGCTCGCCATCGCCAATATCCTGGGCGCCGGCTTCTGTTTCATGATTTCGGGCCAGATGGCCAAACTCACCTTGGTGCGCTACGTCTATCTCGCCCCCTACATGCTGGCGATCGTCTTCTACGCCTCGTTCCAGTCGTCCGGCGATTGGGGCGACATGGTGGCGCTGATCGCCATGGGGTTGATCGGCTGCTACCTGCGCCGCTTCGGCTATTCGAGGCCGGCCTTCCTGATCGGCTTCGTCCTCCAGAACAACATCGAGACCTATCTCTACCAGACCATGCAGTTCTACACGCTCGGCGACCTCGCCCGCCGTCCGCTCATCTGGATACTCTTCGCCGTGATCGTCATCTCGCTCTATTTCGGCCTGAAGCACCGACCGAAGAACCAGACCGAGGGTGTCTCCGGCGAACTCTCGGCGACCACGCTCTGGCCCCAGGCGATCTTCTTGCTGCTGGCGTTGGCCGCCGTCGTCTATTGCGTCTATGACGTGCGGAAATTCTACCTGCTTGGCAGCATCTTCCCGCTGACCGTGTGCGCGTTCCTGGCGCCACTCCTCCTCTACGGGCTCTGGCGGGTGCTGGCGCGCGACCTGAGCGATCCGATCCTGTTCGACTCCGAGAGCGAGTGGCGTCTCAAGGAGGAAGGCTATGTCGCGAGCCTCGGGCATTATGTGCTGTGGATCCTGGGCTTCGTGGGGCTCACCTATCTGGTGGGTTTCCTGATCGGGATCGCGCTGTTCTTCGTCCTGTTCCTCGCCGTCAAGTCGCCGGCCGGCTGGGGCGGTATCGCGCTGATGACCGGCGCCGTCGTCGCCTTCTTCATGGCGATCTCTTATTTCCTGGTGCTCGACCTGCCGCGCGGCCTGCTCCAGAATGTCTATCGCCTTCCCTGGCCGATCGGTTGATCGGCCACCAGTACTGGAGAAAAGCATGCGCATCGGAGTGATTTTCCCCCAGATCGAATACAGCACCGACGCCGGTGCCGTGCGCGACTATGGGCTCGCGGCCGAAGCACTCGGCTACAAGCACATCCTGGCCTACGACCATGTGGTGGGCGCCTTGCGCGGTAGCCCGTCCAGGCCCGAATGGAGCGGCCCCTACGACCACACCCACCCGTTTCACGAGCCGTTCGTGCTGTTCGGCTATTGGGCCGGCATGACCAGCCGGATCGAGTTCGCGACCGGCGTCGTCATCCTGGCGCAGCGCCAAGCGGTGCTGGTCGCCAAACAAGCCGCCGCCCTCGACGTCCTCTCGCGCGGCCGGCTCAGGCTCGGCGTCGGCATCGGCTGGAACGCCGTCGAATACGAGGCGCTCGGCCAGAACTTCAAGAATCGCGGCAAGCGCTCGGAAGAGCAGGTCACCCTGATGCGGCGCCTCTGGACCGAGGAGTTGGTCACATTCGAGGGCAAGTACCACAAGATCGTCGACGCCGGCCTCAACCCGCTCCCCATTCAGCGGCCGATCCCGGTCTGGTTCGGCGGCAACGCCGAAGCCTTGATCGAGCGCGTCGGCCGCATGGGCGACGGGTGGCTGCCGATCCGCGAACTGCCCGGCGACAATTTTGCCGCCATGCTCGGGCGCATGCGCGACTATGCCAAGAAAGCCGGCCGCGATCCGAAGTCCATCGGCATCGAGAGCTGGGTCTCGATCGTCAATCGGCCGGTGGAAGAGGCGCTCAAGGACATCGAGAAGTGGCGCGGCCTGGGCGCGACCCACATCTCGCTCCAGACCATGTCCGGCGGCTTCACCAAGCCCGACCAGCACATCGCCGCCATCCGCCGCTTCGCCGACGCGGCACCGGAGTTGTTCCGGTAGGGCGGTTCAAATTAGCCAGTAGCGCGTTCCTGCATTTGTTCCCCCCCTCGCGGGAGAGGGTTAGGCAATTCCCCATCCGTCGTTGCGAGGAGCCGGGCGACGAAGCAATCCAGCGCGGACAGAGTTCTGGATTGCTTCCCGCTTCGGCTTCGCCTCGCGGTCGCAATGACGCGGCGGGGGGCTCATTATTCACATCAGGAGCGCAGCACCTGGCCGTTGCCGGTCTCGGCGATGGCGCCCTTGTCATAGGCCACGGCGCCGTTGACGATGGTGTATTGCACGCCCCGCGACGGCATCACCATGCGCTTGCCGCCGCCCGGCAGGTCAAAGCGCCGCTCGCCGCGATTGCTGGAGCCGATGGTCGCCGGATCGAAGATGGCGACATCGCCGGCAAGGCCGGTCTTGAGGCGGCCGCGGTCCTTGATGCCGAAGAGATCGGCGGGCTCCGAGGTTATCCGCCGGATCGCGTTCTCCATGGTCAGCGCCTGGCGCTCGCGCACCCAGGTGCCCAAGAGATATGTGGGATAGCCGCAGTCGCACAGCATGTCGACATGGGCGCCGCCATCACCCAACGCGATCAGCACGTCGGGATTGTTCAGGATCTCGGTCATGCGGTCGATCCGCGTGTTGAACGAGGCCATGGTGAACTCGATCTCGAGATCGTCCTTGAGGGTGAGATCGAGGAAGGTGTCCACCCCGTCCTTGCCGAGCGCCCGGCCGATCTCGGCGACCGAGCGGCCCTCATAGGCCTTGAGTTCGGGGTTATGGGCCTCATGCAGGGTGATGCGCTCCCAGTTGGCGAAATTGAGCGGCCGCTTCAGCTCCTCGCGGAACTGGTTGCGGAACGCGGTGTCGCCATAGACCCTCGCTTGCGCTTCCTTGGACTGGTCGGTGAACACCCGTTTCCAACTCGGATATGCCGCGAACGAGAACGGGTTGCGCATGTTGATTTCGCGCGTTAGCGGCAAGGGCGAGGTCTGGGGCCGGGCACCCTTCTTCATCATCGGCGCCGCCTTCCGCAACGTGTCGCGCACCGCGTCCGGCAGGTCGTCCCGGTCGAAGAGGGCGAGGAACGTCACCGGCCGGCCGCTCTCGTCCAAGAGGAAGTCCAGGAGTTCGGCCTGCTCGTCATCGAGTACCGACACCTGGCGCGTCAGCGCGATCTCGATGGCGCCCTTGCCCCGCTCCTTGAGCATGTTGGCATAGGCCTTCATCTCGTCGCGGCTGGCATTGCGGCAGGCGAGCGGGCGGCCCTCATAGCCCACATGCTGGTTGAGCACGGTGCTGGAGAAGCCGAAGGCGCCGGCATCCACCGCCTCGCCCAACAGCGCCTTGATCTTGGCGGTCTCGTCGGCATTGGCGGCGCGCTCCATCGACGCCTCGCCCATGATGTAGTGGCGGAAGGGTGTCAGCGGCGCCAGGAAGGCGAGATTGATCGAGGGCTTGCGCGCCTGGGCGGCGTCCAGATATTCCGGGAACGTCTCCCAGTCCCAGGTGATGCCCTTGTTCAAGACGTCGAAGGGAATAGCCTCGACATTGACCAGATCGCGCATGGCGATCTCGCGCGCCGCCGGCTTGCAGGGCGCGATGCCGACGCCGCAATTGCCCATCACCACGCTGGTCACACCATGCCAGGACGAGGGCGTCACCGCGCCATCCCAGCAGATCTGCGCATCGTAATGAGTGTGCGGGTCGACGAAGCCCGGCGCCACGACGCAGTCGCTCGCGTCGATGACCTTGGTCGCACCTTCCGTGATCTTGCCGATCTCGGCGATCTTGCCGCCCGAGATCGCCACGTCCGCGCGGCGCGCGGGCGCGCCGGTGCCATCGACGACAGTGCCGTTCTTGATCAGGAGGTCGTAGGCCATGGCTGCTCCCCTTGCGGTGTTGTTGTGGCTGTGATGGCCAGCATGCTAGTGGGAAAACTCCTCGAAGGCGATGGGAATGCGTTGGATGTCCTGGACCAGCTCGCGCCGGAAGCCGGCGGGTGTGCCGAGCGGGAAGTTGATATCCACCATGTCGGCGACCCCGCCGAAGCGCTCGCCGATGGCGCCCGCCAGTCGGTCGTAAGTCCCGCACGCGGCGAAGATGCGCACCACAGCGTCGGACACTTCGCCGGCCATGGCATCCCAGCGACCGGCCACCGAATGGGCGTGCAGCGTCTGGCCCAATTCCTCGAGACCGTGCAGCTTGAGGATCGGCAGATATGTGCGAGTCGAGCCATAAAAGCCGATGCGCCGGCGCGCCCAATCCATCGCCCGCGCCACACTCGCCTCGTCCGGCCCGGTGCACACGAAGCCGCCGCCATTGATCTCGAAATTCGCCCGCGCCCGGCCCGCCTGGGCCATGCCCTTCAGCATCTCCGGCAAGCACACGTCTTCCAGATAACGCCTGGAGCAGAGCGGATGCAGCCGGACGCCATCCGCGACCCGGCCGGCCACGCGCAGCATGGCATCGCCCACCGCCGCGATCGAAATGGGGGGCGCGGCCAGGCCCGAGGGTTTGGGCGAAAAATCCGGCGTCATCAGGCTGAGGCGATAATGCCGGCCCTCGAAGGCCAGTTTCTCGCCCGTCTCCCAGCAACGCCAGATGGCGCGCACCGCCTCGACATATTCCTGGAGGCGCGGCGCGGGCGGGCTCCACTGAATGCCATAGCGCCGCTCATTGTGACCCTTGACCTGGCTGCCGAGGCCGAGATGAAAGCGGCCCCGGCTTTCCTTCTGCAAGTCGAAGGCGATGTGGGCCATGACCGTCGGGCTCCGGGGAAAGGCAACGGCGATCGAGGTGGTGAGGTCGACCCGCTTGGTCGCGAGCGCCGCCAGCGCCAGCGGCATAAAGGGATCGTTGCCAAGTTCCACCGTGCCGATGGCATCGAAGCCCGCCGCCTCGACCGCTTTCGCCTCGTCGACGAAGGTCGCCCAGTCGCCCAGCCCCAGCATTGCCGTGACCCGCATGCCCATTCCCTTTCCCCGCAAGGTCCCGTCATAGTGTCGGCGACAAGTATGCCTCAGGGAAGGAAGGAGCGCCCCATGGCCATCATGCTCTTCGAGAATTTGCGTGCCCTGTTCTATGCGCCGTTCTACGCCGCCTACACCCTCGGCGCCTACAAGGCCGAGGGCCTGGACGTTCAGATGCAGCTCTCGCCGAGCCCGAGCGGCAATGTCGAGGCGCTCCGCGATGGCACCGTCGATGTGTGCTGGGGTGGTCCCTTGCGCGTCCTCCTCGACCATGACCGCAACCCGCAATCGGACCTGGTATGCTTTCTCGAAGTGGTGGCGAAGGACCCCTTCCTCGTGGTCGGCCGCCGCCCTAATCCCGGCTTTCGCCTGGCCGATCTGGCCGGCATCAAGTTCGCCTCGGTCTCGGAGGTGCCCACCCCCTGGATCTGCCTCGCCGACGATCTGCGCCGCGCCGGCATCGATTTGGGCAAGCTCAACCGCGATGCCACCCACACCATGGCCGAGAACGAGGCGGCGTTGCGCGCCGGCACCCTCGATGCCATGCAAGTGTTCCAGCCTTACGCCGAAGCGCCGGTCGCCGACGGCGCCGGCCATATCTGGTACGCCCAGGCGAGCCGCGGCTTCACCGCCTATACGAGTTTTTACGCGCTCAAGGGCACCCTCGCCGCCAAGCGGGGCGAGTTCCAGGCCATGGCGCGGGCCATGACGCGCACGCTCCGCTGGGTCCAGAACCATAGCGGCGCCGAGCTCGCCGCGGCCGCCGCCGGCTATTTCCCCGACGTGCCGCGGGCCATTTTTGCCGCCGCCAACGAGCGCTACAAGGCGCTCGGCCTCTGGGCCACCGACCCGGTGAACTCGCGCCCGGGTTTCGATCGCCTGAAGGCCGCCATGCTGGCCGACCGCTTCATTGCCCGCGACACCCCTTACGAAGAGTGCGTCGACACCACCCTCGCCACCGAAGCCAAGAACGCCAATTTGGCGCCGCTTTGAGGAGAAGCCCGATCAGGTGCGGCCCGGATAGTCCGGCTGGACCTCGCTCGCCGCCCGCTGGAAGGCCGCGAGCGCGCGACAACGAGCATCCACGGCGAGAAGCCTTGGATAGGGCGTCAAATCGCAAGCTAAACGGCGGGTATTATCCATTTGCGGCACCAGGGCCGCGTCCGCCACGCTCGGCGTATCGCCATAGCAGAACGGGAACTGGACCGACCGGCCGGCCAGCATGGTCTCCAGGCTCCCATAAGCGGTCGCGACCCAGTGGCGATACCAGGCTTGCACCTGCGCCTCCGTGGCGCCGAGTTCATTGGCCAAGTAGAGTTGGATGCGCCGATTGTTAACGGGGTGCAGGTCAGACGTTATCAGGGCCGCGAAGGATCGTGCCTCGGCCCTGGCCCACGGGTCCTTGGGCAGCACCGAAGGGTTCGGATAGAGTTCCTCCAGCAATTCGATGATGGCCTGGGATTGGGCGACGACGCGCCCGTCCAGTTCGAGGGCCGGCATCAATCCCTGCGGATTGATCTCCTGATAGCGGCCCGGCGGCAGCCCGTCGATCGAGACATATTCGTAGGGGATCGACTTCAGATTGAGCACGATGCGGACGCGCTGTCCGGCCGAATTCTGGTAGCGATTGTAAAGTTTGAGTGACATGGTTCAACGACACTCCCCAATATTTCGGACGCCCACGCGGGCGGGCCGCCCATGACCGCCGATAGCGCGGCGGCAACCACGCTGACCCCGTTCCGGCGAGTGCTGATCCTGGCGATGCTGACCCTCGCCTCGACCCTCTATGGCACGACCATCCTGCTGGTCAGCGTGCTCCTGCCCCAAATGCAGGGCTCGCTCTCCTGCACCCAGGACGAAATCGCCTGGGTGATGACATTTAACATCCTGGCGACCGCGGTGGCGACGCCCATGACCGGCTGGCTGGTGGCCCGCTTCGGACGCCGCCGGGTCATCAACATGTCGACCCTCGGCTTCACGGTCGCGACTTTCCTCTGCGGTACGGCCGACAGCCTGGAAACCCTGGTGCTCTACCGCATCATGCAGGGGGGCTTCGGGGCGCCGGTCACGCCACTCGCCCAGACCGTGATCCTCGACATCTTTCCTCGCCACCAGCATGCCGCCGTCACGGCGGTGTTCGGCATGGCGGTGGTGATCGGGCCGGTGATCGGCCCGATCCTCGGCGGCTATCTCTCGGAACTCTATAATTGGCGGGCGACCTTCTACATGCTGGTGCCGGTCGGTATCGCCGGATTTGTCGGCCTGGTCGCGACACTGCCGCCCGACGGCGCGCGCGGCACGGCTCGGCTCGACTGGGTCGGCTTTCTCAGCTTCTCGGCCATGCTGGTCTGCCTCCAACTCATGCTGAGCCGGGGCGAGCGGCTCGACTGGTTCACGGCCCCCGAGATCATGATCGAGGCGGCGGGCGCCGCCGTCGCCCTCTATGTCTTCCTGGCGCACAGCCTGACGACGCCGGCGCCGTTCCTCAACCTCCGCCTGCTGCTCGACCGCAACTACGCCATCGGCCTGTTGCTGGTCGGCGTCTATGGCATGGTGAATTTCACCCCCATGGTCATTCTGCCGTCCCTGTTGCAGACCCATGCGGGCTATCCGGACTCGGTCATCGGCGAATTGCTGGCGGCGCGCGGCATCGGCGGGTGTTTCGGCTTCTTCTTCGCCATGTATGCGGCCAAGCTCGACTCCCGGGTCGGCATGATCGTGGGCTTCGGGCTGAATGTGATCTCGGGCCTGTGGCTCGCCTCGCTCGACTTGAACCTGACCTTCTATGACATTTGGATAAACAGCTTCATCCAGGGCATCGCCATCGGTCTCGTATGGGTGCCGCTCGTCGTCGCCAGTTTTGCCACCGTCGACCCCCGCCACTCGGCCGAGACCAACGCGGTCTTCCATCTCTTGCGCAATATCGGCAGCAGCGTGTTCATCACGCTCAGCGTGTCCCTGATCCTGCGCACCCAAAGCGCCAATTACAGCCGCATGACCGAATATATCAGCCCGTTCGCCGAGAGCTTTGCCTACCCATCGCTCATGGGCGCCTGGAACCTGGAGAGCGTCACCAGCCTGATGTCCATGGGCCGGGAGATCAATCGCCAGGCCGCCATGCTGGGATATCTCAACGCCTTCCTCGCCTATACCCTCGTGAGCCTGCTCGCCATACCGCTAATCCTGCTGGTGCGCGGCGGCGGCCGGCGGCGCCAGGCGGTGGGCAAGACCTGAACCCGGCGCGCCGCGCCGCCGAAGGGTCCGGCGCGTCCGGGGGTGTGGCCGCGCCGAACCCTTCGGCGGCGCGGCGCTGTTTGACGATCCAACCGCAACGCTGCAAGCTTTCACGCGACGGAATTCGAGCTTCGGGAGAACAAAGGATGCGGGTCACGGCGGCACTCATGCGCAAGGTTGGCGAGCCACTCAGGATCGAGACCGTGGAGCTCGACGATCCGGGCCCGCGCGAGGTGCTGGTTCGGACATCCGCCGCCGGGGTCTGCCACAGCGACCTGCATTTCGTCGAGGGCCTGTATCCGACCAAGCTGCCGATCGTGCTCGGCCATGAGTCCGCCGGCGTGGTGGCGAAAGTCGGCCGCGACGTACGCTATGTGGCGGCGGGCGATCATGTCATCACCTGCCTCTCGGTGTTTTGCGGGAGTTGCGAATATTGCCTCTCGGGCAAGCCCTCGCTCTGCACGCGCACGGGCCTCAATCGCGAGCCGGGCCAGAAGCCGCGCATCTCCCAGAACGGCGCCGAGGTGCAGCAGTTCGCCAACCTCTCCTCCTATGCCGACCATATGCTGATCCACGAAAACGGCCTGGTGAAGATCAGGAAGGACATGCCGCTGGATCGCGCCGCGCTGATCGGCTGCGGGGTGACGACCGGCGTGGGCGCCGTGCATCGCACCGCCAAGGTCGAGCCCGGCAGTTCGGTCGCCGTCATCGGCTGCGGCGGCATCGGGCTTTCCTGCATCAATGGCGCGGCGATCGCCGGCGCCGGCCAGATCATCGCCATCGACACGGTGGGCTCCAAGCTCAACCTCGCCAAGCTGTTCGGCGCGACCCATGTGATCGACGCGACCAAGGGTGACGTGGTCAAGCAGGTGCGCGAGATAACCGACCAGGGGGTCGATTATGCCTTCGAGGCGATCGGCCTGAAGAAGACCGCCGAGGACGCCTTTCGCATGCTGCGGCCGGGCGGGGCCGCGACCGTCATCGGCATGATCCCGGTCGGCGTCAATATCGAACTGCACGGCCCCGAGTTCCTGCGCGAGAAGAAGATCCAGGGCTCCAACATGGGCTCCAACCGCTTCCGCATCGACATGCCGCGCTATGTTGAGTTCTACCTCGCCGGCAAACTCAAGCTCGACGAGATGATCTCCCAGCGCATCAAGCTCGAACAAATCAACGAGGCCTTCGCCACCATGAAGACGGGCGAGGTGGCGCGCAGCGTGATTATGTTTTGAGGGCAGGCCGGACCGTGCAACATGGCGGCTGACATCAAAACATGATTGACCGTCAATTGACACCGGCCACGATATCCGACGCTCCGTGGTCCTATTGCCGGGTAACCATGCGGCGTCACCGGAAAGTGTCTTATCGCGCGCGATAAAAGCGTCAACCAAGTCGGCTATACGATCGAAACGGCCGAGGCGCGCTAGTCCTTCCATGCGCCCGATAGTGGCAATGAACCTTCCTACGCGGCAACGTCAATATCCGGGGTGAACCGCCATCAGAAAAAATTTAATGGAAGCGGCCCTCGCCATAGAGGTCGACGTAGAGGGCCGGCACGGCGCGTGACAAGCCGGGGAAAAGCGCGCATAGTGTTTATAGAAATAATTTTCCGTTTACGAAATATAGGTGCAAAAATGCGGCAAAATTTCGTGTTTCGTTTGAAATCAAATACTTATTGGCTTTGCTTTTAGAATATCATTTTAATTCAATGTGTTATTGGCTTCGCTCGATCGCTTTGCGAAAAACGAGGGTTCGGCGCGGCACACTTTGCCTGACTGGGGTTAGCGGCTACAGTCCGCCCGGTTCCCGGATCGAGACCACTGGAAAGTAGGAGTTCACCATGCGGCTCGGGCTGCTTCTTGGTGCCGGCGGCGCCCAGGTCAAGGTCAACATGGAGGCCGTTCTCGAGGCCGAGCGCCTCGGCTTCGACTCGGTCTGGACGGGCGAGAGCTGGGGCGCCGACGCGGTCACACCCGCCGCCTGGGTGCTGGCCCAGACCACCCGGATCAAGGCCGGCACCGCCATCATGCAGATGTCGGCGCGCACCCCCGCCATGACGGCCCAGACCGCCATGACGTTGAACGCGCTTTCGGGCGGCCGCTTCGTGCTCGGCATCGGCCCCTCGGGGCCGCAGGTGATCGAGGGCTGGCACGGCGAGCCGTTCGGCAAGCCGCTCGCGCGCACCCGCGAATACATCCAGATCATCCGCACCATCCTGGAGCGCAAGGTGCCGCTCGAGCATCATGGCGAGCATTACCGCATTCCCTATGACGGCCCTGGCGCCACCGGCCTCGGCCGGCCGCTGAAGAGCATCCTGCATGGCGATCCGAGCCTCAAAATCTACACCGGGTCGTTCGCGCCGGCGGGTGTGCGCGTCGCGGCCGAGATCGCCGACGGCATCTTCCCCATATTCATGAACCCGGACCGCTTCGACCTTTATGAGCCGCATCTCAATCAGGGCTTCGCCAAGGCAGGCAATTCGAAGAGCCTCGCCCAGTTCGACATGGCGCCCTTCGTCAAGGTCAGCCTCGATGACGACATCGAGAAGGCGCGCCGGCCGATCAAGGAGAATCTGGCGCTCTATATCGGCGGCATGGGGGCGCGCGAGAAGAATTTTTACAACGACTATGCCAAACGCCTCGGTTATGAAGAGGCGGCGGTGAAGATCCAGCAGCTCTTCCTCGGTGGCAAGAAGGCCGAGGCGGTGGCGGCGGTGCCGGACAGGCTGGTGGACGAGATCGCGCTGGTTGGCCCCGCCGAGCGCATCAAGGACCGATTGCAAGCCTGGAAGGCGGCGGGCAGACAAGGCCATGTCGGCTCGATGATGATCGGCGGCGCCTCGATCGAGGCACTCCGCCTCCTCGCCGAAGAAATGCTCTGATCGCAACAACCAATCGAGGATTAGACCCATGGCCGTCAAACGCGGGCGCCACTTCTTCCAGAACCCCGGCCCGACCAACATCCCCGATCGCGTTCTGCGCGCCATGGACCGGCCGACCATCGACTTCAACACGCCGGAATTCCTCGACATCCGCGAGGAGGCCCATGCCGGCCTGAAGCGCATCATGAAGACCGAGCAGATCGTCGTGACCTATGCCGCCACCGGCCATGGCGCGTGGCATGCCTCGACGGTCAATCTCTTCTCGCCGGGCGACCATGTGCTGGTGCCCGAGACCGGCTATTTCTCAATCAATTGGGGGGCGATGGCCAAGGAACTCGGCCTCAATGTGGAGATCCTGGCGGGCGATTGGCGCAAGGGCGTCGATGCGGCCGGCATCGAAGCGCGCTTGAGGAAGGACACGGGCCGCGAGATCAAGGCGGTGATGCTGGTGCAGAACGAGACCTCCACCGGTGTCGCCCATCCCGTTGCCGACGTGCGTGCCGCCATGGATCGGGCCGGCCATCCCGCCCTCTTCATGGTGGACACGATTTCCTCGCTCGCCTCGTTCGACTTCCGCATGGACGAGTGGAAGGTGGATCTCGTTGTGGGCGGCGGCCAGAAGGGTCTCATGCTGCCCTCGGGGCTCTGCTTCACCGGCATCAGCCGCAAGGGGCTTGGTGCCTCGCAATCGGCCCAAATGCCGCGCGGCTATTGGGACTGGCGGCCGATGCTGACCGGCGAAAAGCAGACCAAGTGGCCGGGTACGGCACCGGTCCACCTCTATTACGGGCTACAGGAATCGATCCGCATGCTGGAGGAGGAAGGCCTCGATCAGGTGTTTCTCCGCCATCATCGCCTGGGCGAGGCGACCCGCCGGGCGGTGCGTGTATGGGCCGAGGGCGGCGGACCGGAGCTTTATCCGACCGACCCCAAGGTCGAGTCGGACTCGGTCACCGCCGTCCTGATGCCCGAGGGCCACGACCCGGAAGCGATCCGCAAGATTTGCATGGACCGGTTCAATGTGTCGCTCGGCGGCGGTCTCGGCGCGCTCAACGGCAAGGTCTTCCGCATCGGCCATCTGGGCGACCTCAACGAGCCCATGATTCTGGGCACCCTCGCCGCGATCGAAATGGCGCTCAGCCTCGCCAAGGTGCCGCACAAGAAGGGCGGCGTCGACGCGGCCATGGAATATCTCGCGGGGAATTAGGGACGCGCCCGCGCCTCAGGCCGGAGTCTGGGCGCCCAATGTGATCCGGCGCATGTGGCGGCGGTGGCCGTGATAGTCGTTGATGGGATAATGCTGGGCCGAGCGATTGTCCCAGATGGCGACCGAGCCCACGGCCCATGGGAAGCGGCAGGTGAATTCCGGCCGGACGGCGTGCGCGCAGAGGTAGGCCAGGAGCGGCAGGCTTTCCTCAGGGGTCATGCCGGCGAAATGGCGGGTGTGGCCAAGGTTGCAATAGAGCGATTTCCGGCCCGTCTCGGGATGGGTGCGCACGATGGGATGCTCGGCGACATAGTTTTCCTCGGCGTCCAGATTGGCGATCGCCATGGCCTGGCTGCGGCGCGTGTGGGCGGCCTGGCCGCCGCCCGCCGCGTTGACGCCCTTGAGCGGCGCCAGCATGGCTTTCATGCCATCGGAGAGCGTCTCATAGGCGAGATACATGTTGGCGAACATGGTGTCGCCGCCATAGGGCGGCGTTTCGAGCGCATAGAGCATGGTGGCGAGCGGCGGCTGCTTCAGATAGGTCGTATCGGAATGCCAGAGGCCGCCAAAATTCACCGTCTCGTGCGTCTCCTTGATGACGTCCATGATCAGGGGATAGCCCTCGATGCCCTTGCCAAAGGGATAGAAGGTGAGCTCGCCGAAGTGGCGCGCGAACGCCTGGTACTGGTCCATGGTCAGGCTCTGACCCGGAAAGAAGATGGCGAGATGGTCGAGGAACGCCTGGTGGACCACGGCAAAGCTGTCGTCGCTCAGGGGCCGCGAGAGGTCGAGCCCGTGAATTTCGGCGCCAAGCGCGCCGGCGATCGGCCGCACCTCAATCGAATTGCTGCTCATTCTTTCCTCCGGCGGGCGACTTCTCCGAGAATGGTAGCGCGATGGTAGCTGAAACGAAAGCCGACCCGGAGGTCTTGGCGGCGTTAGAGCGCATGCGGCTGGTGGCACCGGGCGAGAAAGCTCATTTTCTGGCACTAGAAGGCGGTGTGTCGTCGGACATCATCAAGGTCGAGACGGCGGCCCACACCTTCTGCGTCAAGCGGGCGCTGGCCAAGCTCAAGGTCGAGCGCGATTGGCACGCACCCGTCTCCCGCAACGCCGCCGAAATCGCCTGGCTCCGCCTTGCCGGCTCGATTGTGCCGGGGGCCGTGCCGGACGTGCTCGGCGAAGACGGCGAAGCCGGCCTCTTCGCCATGACCTGGCTCGACCCCGCCCGCCATCCGGTCTGGAAGACCCAATTGCGGGACGGCATCGTCGAGCCCAAAACCGCCGAATTGGTGGCCACGCGGCTCGTTGCCATCCACAATGCCACGGCCGACCGGCCGGACATCGCCCGCCGCTTCGCCAACGACCACATCTTCCGGCCGATCCGCCTCGAGCCCTATCTCTTGGCAACGGCCGAGCGGCACCCCGACTTGGCCGAGCGGCTCCACGAGTTGGCCGAGGTCACCAGCACCACCAAACGCGCTTTGGTGCATGGCGACGTTAGCCCGAAGAACATATTGATCGGGCCGGCGGGGCCGATCTTCCTCGATGCCGAGTGTGCCTGGTATGGCGATCCCGCCTTCGACCTCGCCTTCTGCCTCAACCATCTCATGCTGAAATGCCTGTGGCGGCCGGTGCATGCGAGCGCCTATCTCGACTGCTTTCGCCACCTGGCGTCCACCTACCTTGCGGGCGTCGATTGGGAAGCGAAGGCCGTAATCGAGGGGCGCGTCGCCCACTTGCTGCCGGGCTTGACGCTCGCGCGTGTCGACGGCAAATCGCCGGTCGAGTACATCACCGAGGAGACCGCGAAGGAGCGATTGCGGCGGACCGTCCGGCCGCTCATCGCCGAGCCGCGCCCGACACTCGGCGACATCGCCCAAGTGTGGGCCGAGGAGTATGCCAATTGAGCCCGAGCCGCATCGCCAAAGTCATCGGGCGCCGGGTTTGGGATTCCCGTGGCCGGCCGACGGTCGAGGCGGAGGTGCTCCTGGAATCGGGCGCGTGGGGCCGGGGCATGGCGCCGGCCGGCGCCTCGCGCGGACGCCATGAGGCCGTGGACCTGCGCGATGGCGGGCTATCCTTGGGCGGCTTCGGCGTCGCCCGGGCCGTTGCCAACGTGAACGGCCCCCTGGCCCTGGCCATCCGGGGCCTGGATGCGAGCGACCAGAAGGCGGTCGACGCGGCCCTGATCGCCACCGACGGCACGCCGGACAAATCCAACCTCGGCGGCAACGCGCTCACGGCCCTCTCCATGGCGACCCTCAACGCCGCCGCCGCTCATGCCGGCCTGCCGCTCTGGCGCTATCTGGCGGGCGAAGGCCCGGCGACGCTGCCCATGCCGGAGGTGCAGATCTTCGGCGGCGGCGCCCATGCCGCCCGGCGCGTCGACGTGCAGGACTTCATGGCCATGCCCGTGGGTGCCACGAGTTTCGAAGAGGCGCTGACCTTCGTCGCCGAGACCTATCGGGCGGCGGGCGAACTGATGGCGGCCGCCGGAAAGAAATATGGTGTCGCCGACGAGGGCGGCTTCTGGCCCGATTTCCGTTCCAATGAAGAAGCCCTCGACATGCTGCTGCGCGCCATCGAAGGGGCCGGCCTAAGACCCGGCGATGAAATGGCGATCTCCCTCGATATCGCCGCTTCCGAGTTCGGGCGTGACGGGCGCTACAGCCTCGCCCTCGAAGACCGGGTCCTCGACAGCGGCCAGATGATCGAGATGCTGGTGGGTTGGCTCCGCCGCTATCCCATCGTCGCCATCGAGGACCCGCTGGCCGAGGACGATGGCGACGGCATGGCCGCCTTCACCCGCGCCATGGGTGAGCGCGTGCAAATCATCGGCGACGACTTCCTGGTGACGAGCGCCGCCCGCGTCGAGGCCGCCGCCGCCGCTGGGCAATGCAACGCGGTGCTCGTCAAGGTCAACCAGGCGGGCACCATCACCGAGGCGAAGGCGGCCCTCGATGCTGGCTTGGCGGCCGGCTGGAACACCATCGTCTCGGCGCGCTCGGGCGAGACCGAGGATGCGATCATCGCCCATCTCGCCACCGGCTGGAACGCGCTCCAGCTCAAGGTGGGCTCCTTCGCCCGCTCCGAGCGCATGGCCAAATGGAACGAGTGCCTGCGCATCGAAGAGTCACAGGGAAGCACCGCCCGCTTCGCGACCGGCCTTCGCTTCGGCCGGGCTCGCGCATGAAGGCGGTCCTCCACTGGCGGCCGAGCCCAGGCCTCATCGAGCGTCTGGCTGGGAGCGTGCCCGCTTGGCTTGAGGTCGTGACAATCGACGAAACCGACCGCGAGGGATTTAGCCGGGAAATCGCCGCGGCCGACGCCCTCCTGCATGTGCTCGAGCCGGTGACGGCGGCGATGATCGCAAGTGCTCCCCGGCTCCGCTTGATCCAGAAGATCGGTGCCGGCGTCAACACCATCGACCTTGCCGCCGCCGAGGCGCGCGGCATCGCGGTCACCAACATGCCCGGCACCAATAGCCAGGCGGTCGCCGAGATGACCCTGATGCTGATACTGGCGGCACTGAGACGAGTGGTGGCGCTCGATAAGGCGACCCGCGCCGGCCAAGGCTGGAGCCTCGACCGCGCTCTGTTCGATAGCGTGGGCGAGCTCCAGGGTCGCACGGTCGGCCTCATTGGCTATGGCGAAGTGCCGCGCCGCCTTGTGCCCGCGCTGGTGGCGCTCGGGTCTCGCATCCTCTACACCGCGCGGGCGCCCAAGCGCGGCGCCGTCGGCGAGTTTCGCCCCCTCGACCGGCTCCTGGCCGAAAGCGATGTAATTTCGCTGCATCTGCCGCTGACGCCCGCGACCGGGGGGGGCTGGTGGACGAAGCGGCACTGGTGGCGGCGCTCCGGTCGGGCCGGCTTCGCGCGGCCGGCCTCGACGTCTTCGCCGCCGAGCCCGCCAATCCGGCCAATCCGCTCTTCCGCCTCGACAATGTGGTGCTGGCGCCGCATGTCGCCTGGCTCACGCCCGAGACCATCGAGCGCAGCCTCGCCGTCGCCGTCGAGAATTGCCGCCGGCTTCAGGCTGGCGAGCTCCTGCTCAACCGAATCGATCTTCGTGCCGCGCTCGGCCGTTGATTGTTCGGCTTTTCCTTGACATCCGGGGCGACAACCCTCATCTACTCGCTTGACCCATGAACGGTCCAGGAATGCCGGCCGCGTGTCGGAGCCACCTTATGGCGGCCCCAAGTCTTGTTGGCACCCCCCTCGTCTCATCCGATTGCCCAGATCACGCGGGGCATGACCCCGATGCCTCCGCGCGGTGGCGCCCGGCTTGACTCAGCCGGTTGGCCAGGCGCATGACTCTTGAGAAATGAGCAACATTTGACCCAATTTTCCGATTTTGGTCTCGAACCGACGATTCTCGACGCGGTTCGTAGTGAAGGCTACACCGTCCCCACCCCGATCCAACTGCAAGCGATTGCCCCGATCCTCGCCGGCCGGGACCTGCTCGGCATTGCCCAGACTGGCACCGGCAAGACCGCGGCATTTGCACTTCCCATGCTGCATCGCCTGATAGCCAACCGCAAACGCGCGCCTCGCCTCGCCTGCCGCACGCTCATCCTCTCGCCGACCCGGGAGCTCGCGAGCCAGATCGCCGAGATGTTCCGTACCTATGGGCGGAATCTGCCGCTCCGGGTCATGACCGTCTTCGGCGGCGTGGCCATCGGCCCGCAGATCCGTCAACTCGCCAATGGCGTCGACGTCCTGGTGGCGACACCGGGCCGCCTCCTCGACCATATGCAACAGCGCACCGTGCGCCTCGATCTGGTCGAGACCTTCGTCCTCGACGAGGCCGATCAGATGCTCGACATGGGCTTCATCCTGCCGATCCGCCGCGTGGTGCAGGCGCTGCCGGCCGTGCGGCAGAACCTGTTCTTTTCGGCCACCATGCCGAACGAGATCGAGAAGCTCTCGCGCGACCTCCTTCGCGATCCCATCCGCGTCGCGGTGACACCGGTCGCCTCCACGGTCGAACAGGTGGACCAGCGCGTGATCTACGTTGCCATGGCGGACAAGCGGCGACTCTTATCCAGCATGCTCCGTGACGCCGCTTTCGCCCGCACACTGGTCTTCGCCCGCACCAAGCATGGCGCCGACCGGGTGGTGCAACATCTCCTCGCCGACGGCGTGGACGCGAGCGCCATTCACGGCAACAAGAGCCAAAGCCAGCGGGAACGCGCCCTCCAGGGCTTTCGCGATGGACGCACGCGCGTGCTGGTCGCGACCGACATCGCGGCCCGCGGCATCGACGTGGAGGGCGTGACCCACGTCGTCAATTTCGATCTCCCCAACGTGCCCGAAAGCTATGTCCACCGCATCGGTCGCACGGCGCGCGCCGGGGCGGGCGGCATCGCGATCTCCTTCTGCGGCCATGAAGAACGCGGCATGCTGCGCGATATCGAGAAGCTGATCCGCTGCCGCATCCCGGCCAACGATCACGATCTGGGCTCGGCGCCACCGCTACCTTTGCGCCAGAATAGCCATGCCCCCGCCCCACAGGCCAACCGTCCGGCACCGCATGCCAAGCGTTCGCCACCGCCGGCCGCCAACCGATATGGGCCACCCGCTGGCCAGCGGACGCGACCCGGCCCGCGCGGCCAGCTCCGGCATGGCGGGGGCGGACGGTAAATGCCGCTCAGGCCGCTTTCACGTCGCCAACCACGCGCACCCTGACCCGGAGCGAGTTGCCCGGCAGATACGCAAGCGGCATGTCCTCGCACTCGACGGTGCCGAGAGTATCCCTCGCGGCACCGGCGAGGACGGCCCGGTCCTCGGCCATGGACGTCGCGGATTTGATTGCGTCGGCGCGGGTGAGATCACGGAAAATCTGATCCACCTCGCCCGAGACCTGCGCGATGGCGGCACCCACCGCGTTGGCGTGCCGTACCGCCAGGTGCCGGGGATCTTGGCGAGCGCCGACCTGATCGTGAAGATGGGGATTGCCGAGACCTGGGCCATGCCGGTGCTGGAGACGTTCGCGGCGGGCGGTACCGCCATTGTCGGCGCCTTCCGGGGGCATCAAGACTATATCGCCAATGGCGCCAACGCGCTGGTCGTCGCCCTCGACGACTGGGAGGGCTTGGGGCACGCGCTCCGGCGCCTCTGCGACGATGCCCCTCTCCTCGCCGAACTACGCGAGGGCGCCCGGGCGACCGCCCAACGGCTCTCTTGGGAGGAGCCCTTTGCCGCCGTCGAAGCCGCATTCTCGACCGTGGCCGGCGAGCGCGCATCCGGTTACGTCGCGCCCACGCCCATGCGCGACCGCTACCGGGCCTGCCACCAGGCGATCTTGAACCTCTGGCTTCGCATGGTTTAATCCGGCCGGAAACTGGTCTAGACTCACGACCGGGAACATTGGGGGGCTACATGGACATCGGGGGAGGCGTATCGCGCCGGCGGTTGCTCGCCATGGGCGCGGCTGCGGGAATCGGCCTCTTCGCCGCGCCGATCGTGGAAGCGGCCCCTCTCATCCAGCCGCGCTTGCTGCGGTTCGAGAACCTGAATACCGGCGAAACCCTGCAAACCATCTACCGTGTCAAGGCGGGCTATGTCCGGGCCGGGCTCCGCGAGATCAACCACCACCTGCGCGACCATCATGTGAATGAGGTCTACCCGATCGACCCACGCTTGCTCGACCTTCTCTATGCGCTCCGCCTCAAGCTCGGCGCCGAGAAGCCGTTCCATATCATCTCCGGCTATCGCTCGCCGGAGACCAACGCCATGCTCGCCTACCAGAAGGACGGCGTCGCGGCGAACAGCCTGCACATGTATGGCCAGGCGGTCGACATCCGGGTGCCGGGCCGGAGTCTGAAATTGGTTCGCAACGCGGCCGTGACGCTGCAAGCGGGTGGTGTGGGCTATTATCCGCGCACGAACTTCGTGCATGTGGATGTGGGCCGGGTGCGTAGCTGGTAGCGGCCGCCCGGACGGCCCCTCACACGGGCGGCCGCTTGGCCGACCCTCACACGGGCGGCCGCTTGGCCGACCCTCACGCGGGCGGCCGCTTGGCCGACCCTCACGCGGGCGGCCGCTTGGCCGACCCTCACGCGGGCGGCCGCTTGGCCGACCCTCACGCGGGCGGCCGCTTGGC
>SHVR01000039.1 GCA_009694185.1 Alphaproteobacteria bacterium
TCACCGAAATCGCCGCCTGGGAGAAGCAGCGCAATGATGCCGGCGCTCGCATCAAATGGATGTTCACTACCGAGCGAGCTCGCGCCAAATTGGAACGCGCTTACCCCAACCCAATCAAAGAGTCATAATCACTGTGCAGAGGTACTAGCATGTCCCGGCCAATCGGGTTCGCCGGCGTCTCGCCTATCCCAGCGCGTGACAAGCGGCGGCGGATCGGCTATAGTGATTATCGAATTATATTTCTATATAGCCGATGAAAATGCGTGATAATTTTCGTGTTTTATGATTTATCAATCACTTATTGGGTTTGCTTTTGGCTTTACGGGGATGAACATTGCGGCAAGGGCAACGTCGCGGGCCGGCTCGTCAGAGGAGACATCGCCATGCGCCTCGCTCTCACTTTGCTGATCGCCGGCCTGATCGCCGTCGCGCCGCCGGCGCGCGCCCAGGACCTCCCCCTCTTCGATGCTCATCTCCACTATAACGACCTGGCCCAGGAGCCCTTCCCGCTCGCCCATGTGCTCCGCCTCTTCAAGGAGAATGGCGTCAGAGGCATCCTCGCCAACAGCCGCCCGAACGACGGCACCCGCCTCCTCTATGAGAGCAAGCCGGAAGGGCTCTGGGTGGTGCCGTTCCTGCGCCCCTATGTGACCCGCGCCGACATCGCGACCTGGTTCAAGGACCCGCGCATCTTCGCCCTCATCCAGTCCGAACTGCCGCGCGGTTATTATCGCGGCATCGGCGAGTTCCACCTGCATGGCAACGACGCCGCGCACGAACAGGTACGCCGCATCGTCGAATTGTCGGTCGAGAAGGGGCTCTGGCTGCATGCCCATTCCGACGTGGCGGCGGTCGAGATTCTGTTCGCCCATAACCCGAAGGCGAAAATCATCTGGGCACATACGGGTTTCAGCACGGCCCCCGAGACGGTCGCCAAGCTCTTGGACACCTATCCGGCGCTGATCGGCGAACTCTCCTATCGCGGTGGCATCACCGACGGGCAAACCCTGACGCCCGCCTGGCGCGATCTCTTTACCCGCCATGCCGGCCGCTTCCTGATCGGCTCGGATACCTGGGTGAACGAACGCTGGGAGAGCTATGGCAGCCTCATCGCCGGCTACCGGCAATGGCTCGGCCAACTACCGCCGGATGTCGCCCTGCGCATCGCCTACAAGAATGCCGAGGCCATCTTCGGCGCGCCCTGACGCGGCGGTCACGCAAATAAGAGAATGGCGGTCGCTCTAACATAAAATTAACCATATTCTCGCCACCCTCCGACCGGGAGATCAGCCTCTTGCCTTCACCGATGGCGTCGACACAGCCGGTTCGAACCGGTTTTCATGATTGGCTATTGCCGGCCTTCGGGCTCGCGATGGTGGTCCTGATATTCGCCAGCGCCTGGCTGCATATCGAATTGCATCGGGTAGCGTTGGAAAGCCAGTCGCGGACATCCTCGGACAATCTCGCCCGTGCCTTCGAAGAGCATGTCGTCGCCACGGTAAACTCCATCGACCAGTTGGCGCTGAACATCCAGCGGGACTATCGGCGCGATCCAATCGCCTTCGATTTTGCCCGCGCCGCGGAAAGCGGCCAACTGTTACTCGGATCGTCGGGGACCATCCTGGCCACCGCCGACGCGGATGGACTGATCGTGCGGAGTAGTATCGGCAGAATCGGGTTTAGCATCGCCGACCGTGAACATTTCACGGTGCATCGAGATCGACCCGATGTTGGCCTATTCATTGGCAAGCCCGTCGTCGCCCGCGGCCCGGGCCGGCGATCGATCCAGTTCACCCGCCGCCTGGATCATTCCGACGGGTCATTCGCGGGCATCGTGACCATCGGCGTGGATCCTGATTATTTCACCAGCTTCGACAGCTCGATCGCCGTCGCCGGCAAGGGCGCGGTCGCGCTGGTCGGGATGGATGGCGTCATACGCGCGCGCCTCGATGGCAACGATCGCGCCGTCGGCCAATCGATCGCCGAGTCCATATTATTCAAACTGGTCGCCGAGACGCCAACCGGTCGCTACGTTTCAAGAGACGCCGGCGGCGGCGGCGAGCGCGTGACGGAAAGCGGGCTTGACCCGGCGCTGGCCGCCGCCATCGAGGCGGCGGACCGCGAGGTGCTTCGAACCGGCCGGAGCGTCGATCGGGAACAACATTATGTCGGCCGAGCTGGCGAACCGGACCGCCATCTGTTGGTTACCAAGACGCCGATCTTCGATGCCGCCGGCAAGGCCATCCAGGTGCTGACGATCGGCACCGACATCACCGCCATGAAACGGGCCGAGGATGCCCTGCGGAACAAGACGAAGGTCCTCGATGCGGCGCTGGCCGCGACACCCGACGCCATCAGCGTGATCGACACCGATTTGCGAGCCGCCGAGCAAAATGATCGTTTTTTCGAACTGTTCGACATCGACAAGGCGGCCGCTCTGGCTTTCGGCGATCCAGTCGCCTACGAGCTACGAGAGATGGCGCGCCGGGGAGAGTATGGACCGGGCGATCCAGACGAACTTGCCCGCCGGCGCCTGACCGACGCGGCGCAGCTGGTTGGGGAGCAAGGGTCGTATCGCTATGAACGACGCCTCCAGAACAGCCGCTGGGTGGAGTCCCGGCTCTCGGCCATGGAAGGCGGGGGCTGGATTTCCCTGCACCGCGATGTCACCAAGCGAAAGCGCACGGAGCAGGCCCTCAAGGACCTGAACGCGACCCTCGAACGGCGCATCGAGGAGCGCACGCAGGCGCTCGCGGTCATTGGGGCCGATCTAGTCGATGCGGTGGAGAGCGTCGACCAGGGGATCGTGCTGTACGACAAGGACGACCGGGTGATTGTGTTCAACCAATTGTCCCGCGAGCATTTCTCGGCCATGGCCGGTGTCATCGCGACCGGCGTCCGTTTCGAGGACATGTTTCGAACGGCGGTCGATCGAGGCGCGATCGTCGTTCCCGCCGGACGGGACAAAGAGGCGTTCATCGCCGAGCGTGTGGTCCGGCACTTGAACCCCGACGCAACGCCGTTGATCCGCCGGCTCGCGGACGGGCGTGTTTTGCGGGTCGTGGAGCGCCGCTCGCGCAATGGCGGCATCATCGCGACCGGCGTCGATATCACGGAGCAGATGAAACTGGAGCAGCAGCTCCGCGAGGCCCAGAAGATGGCGGCCATCGGCCGGCTGACGGGCGGTATGGCGCACGACTTCAACAATTATCTTGGTGTTATCATCGGCAATCTCGACCTTCTCGATGAAGGCGGGATCGGCGATCCGGACGCCGGGCGGCACATCGCGGCGGCGCTGGGCGGCGCGCTCCGCGGCGCCGAATTGACGCGAAGCCTGCTGGCGTTCTCCAGGCGCCAGCCGCTCAATCCCCAACTCACCAGCTTGAATTCGCGCATCGAGGCGATCGGGACATTGCTCACGAGCACGCTGAGAGAGGCACTCGAAGTCGCCACAGTCCTGGCGCCGGACCTATGGCCGGTTAAGGTCGATGGCGCGCAATTGGACAGCAGTATCGTCAATCTGGCCGGCAATGCGCGCGACGCCATGCCGGGGGGCGGCCGGCTTACGATCGCGACCCGCAATGTTCACCTCGACGACCGGTTCGCGGCGATGAATGAAGGCGGCGTCGCCGGCGATTACGCCCTGATCGAAATTTCCGACACCGGCACGGGCATGTCGAGCGAAACGCTGGCTCGGATTTTCGAGCCCTTCTTCACGACCAAGGAGGCGGGCCATGGCACCGGCCTCGGCCTCAGCATGGTCTACGGGTTCGTCAAGCAATCCGAGGGGTACATCACGGTCGAGAGCGAGGTCGGCCACGGCACGAAGGCGCGGATCTATTTGCCGCGGGTCCATGGCGCGGCTGTCGCGGGGTCCTCCGTGACCGCGGTTTCGACCCCGTCGCGCGGAGCTTTGGAAACCGTTCTTGTGGTCGACGACAACGCGGCGGTACGGCACACGGCCGAGGCACAGCTCACCTCGCTCGGCTACCGGGTCATCGCGGCCGAGAATGGTGACGCCGCACTGGCAATTTTGGACCAACGCGACCGGCATGTGGACCTGTTGTTCACCGACGTCGTCATGCCGGGAAAGCTGGATGGTTATGCGCTGGCGGGCCTGGCGCTGGAACGGCGACCCGGCATCAAGTTGTTGCTCACCTCGGGCTTCACGGGCGATCGGTCGGCTCGACCCGAAACACACATGCCAACCTTGCGTGTGCTCGGTAAGCCCTACCGTCGAAGCGAACTCGCGGCGGCGCTGCGGGAGACGCTTGCGTCATCGTGATCGAGGAATGGCTGTTTTTCAAACCGGGAGCAGGACGCAATGACATTCGATGCGGCGGCGGCAATCGACGAATTCTGGCAGGCGAGAAGCCGGGGCGAGTATTTCCCGCGTGCCTGGTTCGACCGGCTGAGCCTGGACCAGGCGTATCGCATCCAGCTCGGCCTGATCGACCGGCGGGTGGCGCGGGGCGAACGCCAGATCGGCTGGAAAGTGGGCCTGACCGCCAAGCCCATTCAGGAGCAGTTCGGCTTCCATGAGCCGGTGTTCGGCTGCATCCTGGAAAGTGTCGCGAGCGGGACCCCGCTCAAGGCGAGCGCCCTGATCCAGCCAGGGTTCGAGAGCGAGCTGTGTCTGAGGATGGGCGCGACGCTCGCCGGCCGAATATCGATGACGGCGGCGCGGGCGGCGGTCGCGGGGGTGCATCCAGCGCTTGAAATCATCGAGACCCGGGGCGACCTCTCGGCCCAGATCGCCGTCGCCATGGCCGATAACGCCCAGCAGAAGACCGTGGTCCTCGGCGATGCGGTGCCGCTCGCCGACAAGCGACTCGACCAGGTCGCCTGCCGCGTCGACATGAACGGCGCCACGGTCGTCGAAGGCACCGGCGCCGCCGTGCTGGGCGATCCCCTGAACTCGGTAGTCTGGCTTGCTGGCAAGCTCGCCGAGTTCGGCCGCTCCATCCGAGCCGGCGACATCATCATGACCGGCTCCTTCGTCAGGCAGTTTCCGCTGACAGGGGGAGACCAAGTGCGCGTCGAGTTCGCCGGGGTCGGGGTGGTCGAGACGCGAGTTGGGTAAATGACCCTCTTCCTTGATCACCCCAGGCGCGGCGGATAGTCTCGCCCGGCAATCCCGACAAATGGAACCCGGCATGCAACTGGTCTTTCGCGACGACGCCTATGCCAAAAGCTGCGCCGCCACCGTGGTGGCGGTCGACGGGCGGGGCGTGCGCCTCGACCGTACGGTGTTCTATCCAACCGGTGGCGGCCAGCCTGGCGATAGCGGCCTGCTCCGGCTTGCGGGTGGCGGCACGCTGGCCGTCACCGACGCCATCAAGGGTGACGGACCCGACGACGTCATCCATGTGCTGGCCGAGGGTATGGCACCACCCGCGCCAGGAACCGCCGTCACCGCCGAGATCGACTGGGCGCGGCGCCATCGCCATATGCGCATGCACACCGCGCTGCATCTCCTTTGCGCCGTCGTGCCGCGTGGTGTCACCGGCGGCCAGATCGGCGACGGCAAGGGGCGGCTCGATTTCGACATCCAGGACACGGTGCTCGACAAGGAGGCGATCACGGCGGAACTCAACGCGCGCATTGCCGCCGACCGCCCGGTGACGCCCAGCACCATCGCCGAGGCCGAACTTGCGGCCAACCCCGAACTCGTGCGCACCATGTCGGTCAAGCCGCCAAGCAGCATCGGCGAAGTCAGGGTGATCGAGATCGAAGGGGTCGACCTGCAACCCTGCGGCGGGACCCATGTCAGGCGCACCGGCGAGATCGGGCGCGTTGTCGTCACCAAGATCGAGAACAAGGGCAAACGCAACCGGCGGGTCAATCTCGCCTTCGCGGAGGAATAGCGACATGGCCGCCGATTCCTTTGGACCCCTGGTGAGTTGCGATTGGCTCGCCAATAACCTGAATGATGCCAATCTGCGCATTCTCGACGGCAGCCACCATCTGCCGACTACGGGTCGCAACGCGCGCGCCGAGTATGGCGAGCGGCATATCCCGGGCGGCATTTTCTTCGACATCGAGGCCCACTCGGACCCGTCGACCGACCTCCCCCACATGCTGCCCGGCGCCGAACAATTCGGCCGCGACATGGGCGGGCTCGGCATCGCCAACGGCCACAAGATCGTCGTCTATGACACGGTCGGCGCCACGGGTGCCGCCCGGGTCTGGTGGACGTTGCGCGTCTTCGGCCACAAGGCCGTGGCGGTGCTCGATGGCGGCCTTCCCAAATGGCTGGCGGAAGGCCGGACCGTGACGGCGGCAATCCCGGCAGATCCGAGTGCCAGCTACACAGCGGTCCGCGACGCCGGCCTGGTGCGGAGCCTCGATCAGGTCCGCGCCAATATCGCGAGCCGTGGCGAACAGGTGCTGGACGCGCGCAGCGCCGGGCGATTTGCCGCGCGTGAGCCCGAGCCACGCCAGGGCCTCCGGGGCGGCCATATACCGGGTAGCCGGAGCCTGCCGGTCACCGAGCTCTTCAACGCCGACCGAACCTTGAAAACCGCGGGCGAGCTCAACCGGCTGTTCGCCGCCGCCGGCATCGACCCCGAGCGCCCGATCGTCACCACTTGCGGCTCCGGCGTCACGGCATCCTCGCTGGCACTCGCCCTGCATGTGCTGGGCCGCGCCGATGTCGCTGTCTATGACGGCTCCTGGAGCGAATGGGGCGGCCGCGCCGACGTGCCGGTCGCCACCGGCTCCGCTTGACCCACCGCATTTCATTACGACCGGATACCCCCATGAAAGAAGACACCAAGATCACCCATGCGGGACGCCACCCCAGGGATCATTTCGGCACGGTCAACACGCCGGTCTACCGGGCCTCGACCATCCTTTTCGAATCGGTCGAGGAATATAAAAAGCCGAAAGGCCCGCGCGACAAACGCTATGGCCGGCGCGGCACGCCGACGCATTTCTCCTTCGAGGACGTGGTCAGCGCGCTCGAGGGCGCCCATGGCGCCACCATCACGCCCTCGGGCCTAAATGCCGTCGCCATCGCCGTCCTGGCCTTTGTCGGCCATGGCGACCATGTGCTGATGATCGACACCGCCTATGGCCCGGCGCGGCGCCTCGCCAACACTTATCTGAAGAAGATCGGCGTCGAGACGACCTTCTTCGACCCGATGATCGGCGCCGAGATCGGGGGCCTGATCCGCCCCAATACGCGGGTCGTGTATGTGGAGGCTCCGGGCACGCAAACCTTCGAGATGCCGGACATCCCGGCGATCGCCGCCGTCGCCCACGCCAGGGGCGCCACGGTGCTGATGGACAATACCTGGGCGAGCCCGCTGTTCTTCAAGCCGTTCAGCCATGGCGTCGATGTGTCGATCCATGCGGCGACAAAATATATCGTCGGCCATTCGGACGCGATGCTGGGTGTCGTCACCTGCAACAAGGCGACCTTCGACGCCGTGCGCGACGTGAGCGACACGCTGGGCGTCTATGCAGGTCCGGACGAAGTCTATCTCGGCAATCGCGGCATTCGCACCATTGCCGTCCGGATGCGCCAGCATGAAGTGAACGCGCTCAAGGTCGCGCGCTGGCTTCAGGACCGGCCCGAGGTGAAGCGGGTCCTGTATCCGGCCCTGCCCCAGGATCCGGGCCATGCCATCTGGAAGCGCGACTTCCTGGGCGCATCCGGTCTCTTCGGCCTGGTCCTGAACCCGGCGTCCGACGCCGGTGTGACCGCCATGCTCGACGGCCTCGAACTCTTCGGCATGGGGGCGAGCTGGGGCGGCTTCGAGAGCCTCATCACCTGGACGCACCCTGAGGAAAACCGCACCGCGACCAAATGGAGCCCGGGTGGACCGACGCTCAGGCTGCATATCGGGCTCGAGGATACGGACGATCTGATCGCCGACTTAGAAGCCGGTTTCGAACGCCTTGGGGCAAACCGCTAGGACGATGGTGGCACGGGTCTTCACCATCGCCCAGCAGAAGGGTGGCGCCGGCAAGACTACCCTCGCCGCCCATCTCGCCGTTGCCTGGGCCAAGTCCGGGCACAAAGTGGCCGTCGTCGACATCGACCCGCAGCTCTCGCTTACCATGTGGTTCCAACTTCGCCGCCGTCTGTTCGGCAACGGACCGAGCAATCCGACCGTCAGCCAGATCAGCGGCTGGCGGGCGCGCGGCGAGGTCGATCGGCTGTCGCCCAACTATGACATCGTGCTGATCGACAGCCCGCCACACATGGAAATCGAGGCCCGGACGGCGGTTCGCGTCGCCCATCTGGTGCTGGTGCCGGTGCAGCCAAGCCCGATGGACGTCTGGGCGACGCGACCGACGCTCGGCCTGATCCAGCAGGAGCGCCGGCCGAGTTTGTTGGTGCTGAACCGCGTTCCGACGCGCGCCCGCCTCACCACCCGGATGGAAGCCGAGGTGCGGGCGCTCGGCGCGCCCATCGCGGCGGCGCAAATCGGCAGTCGAATCGCCTATGCGGCGTCAATCGCCGAGGGCCTGACCGCCATCGACGTGGCACCGGAGAGCGCGGCGGGCATGGAGATCGCGGCACTTGCGGACGAGATTCTTCGCCATCCCCTATAGGCCGCTGCTCGCGGTCGCCTGGCTGTTCTGGGTCGCCTGGCCCGGCGCCGCCCTGAGCGATTTGCAATCCAGACTCATCGCCCAGGTGAATGTCCATCGCCTGGCGCAAGGTCTCGGCCCCCTCGCCCGGCACCCCGCGCTGACGGCCGCGGCACTCGCCCACGCGGCGGATATGGCCGAGACCCATAACCTCTCCCATCGCGGCTGCGACGGCTCCGAACTCGGGGATCGGCTGCATCGCGCCGGCTATGGTTTCCGGCGGGCGGCGGAGAATGTCGCCGCCGGCCCCGAAACGCCGGAGCAGGCCGTAGACCTCTGGATGGCGAGCGAGGGGCACCGGCGCAACATGCTGATTGCCGATCTCACCGAAGCCGGCGCCGCCGTCGCGCGTCACGGCGCCATGCCCAATCCCCCCTACTGGGTGCTGGTCCTCGGCCGCCGCTGACGCGATGTTTTAGCCGAAGCCCGGCATTTGCAAAAAATATTCGTCAAATGGGCTTGCTTTAGGAAGTCGTTAACCTAGCGCCCGCCATGCTGATGCCACGGAAGGAGACAAGGAGACAGTGTCATGGCTGGCGTACGGAAAAACCCCATCGCTTCCCCAACGGCCTATGCCGTCGGCGGCTTGCGGGAATTTGCCAAAGGTTGGCTCGGCGATATGAGCAACACGCTCCTGCGCTTCCTCTGGCAGATCTCGGGCATGACGGCGTTGCTACCTTTGATTGCGATCACCCTGTATCTGATCAATTCCGTGGACGAATACGCCACCCTGGGCATGATCGCCGGCGCGCCGCTCGCGGCATCGCTCGCGCTGTTCCTGGCCTTGTGGCTCCGGGCATCGCTGCCTGCCACGGCCCGGCGAGGCAACCGGGTGGCGACCTTGGCTTAGGCTTACCGCCCCTTCGCCGCTGCTCAAGGCAAGGCTACACTCCGACCTGTTTCAGGTTTGGAGGAGCCGCGCATGGCCGCCACCCTTGGCGTTGACGTCCGAGACATCGAATATGCCCGGCCCGACGGCATACCCCTCATGGCCCGCCTCTACACACCGGCCGGCAAGGGACCCTTTCCGGGCGTCGTGGAAGTGCATGGCGGCGCCTGGACCACGAATGACCGCCTGACCAACGAAGCTATCCACCGGCCGCTCGCCGAAAGCGGCGTCGTGGTCATGGCCATCGACTTCCGCATGCCGCCGGTGGCGGTCTACCCGGCCTCGATCCAGGACATCAATTTGGCGGTGCGCTGGCTGAAAGCCAACGCACCGGACCTCGGCGTAGCGCCGGAGCATGTCGGCGGCCTCGGCACGTCGAGCGGCGGCCACCAATTGGCACTGGCGGCCCTGCGGCCCCACGACCCGCGCTACGCCGCGCTGCCGCTCGCCGGTGGGACCAAGCCGGATGCGCGGCTCGCTTTCATGGCGCTCTGCTGGTCGATCGTCGACCCGCTGGCGCGCTACCGCATGGTCAAGGCGAAAAGCATCGAGCGCCTGGTCGCCGCCCATGACGCCTATTGGCCCGACGAGGCCGCCATGGACGAAGGCAACCCCCAGCGCCTCCTGGATCGGGGCGAGCCGGCCGAGCTGCCGCCGGCCCTCCTCATCCAAGGCACCAACGACGACAATGTAACGCCGGACATGGCGGCCCGCTTCGCCGCCGCCTACCGGAAAGCGGGCGGCGATTTCCAGCTCGAGACCTTCCCGGGCGAGCCGCACGCCTTCATCGCCCGGGACCCGAACGCGCACGGGGCGAAACGCGCGATCGCCCTGATCGTGGATTTCGTGCACGCCAAGACCCGTACGGCCATGCTGGCGCCATAGGCGCGACAGTGCCATGCTGCGGGAACGGCAATCGAGGGAGATTCCCATGGCTAAACTGCGTCACATTGCGCTCGCGACCAACGATCCGGTCAAGACGGCCGCCTTCTACATGGAAGCCTTCGGCTTCGAGGAAGTCGGCCGCACCGGCGACCCCAACAGCGACAAGGGCATCGCCTGGGGCATCTATCTCTCGGACGGCACCCTCAACATGGCGATCCTCAAATTTCGCAACGTCGACCAGCTCGGCCGCGGGCTCGACTATGTGGGCATCCACCATTTCGGCGTCCTGGTGGACGATCTCGAGCCTTACATGACCAAGCTCGAGGAGCTCGGCGCTCCCTGCTTCATGAAGCAGGATCCGAACGCCAATGCCTCGTTCTTCGAGACCAAGTTCCGCGGGCCCGACGGCGTGGTGTTCGACGTCTCGGAGCATCCCTGGGTGGGCTCGGCGCCGGCCGACCAAGCGGACGTGAAGCTGAAAGTGAAAGAGCCGGCCGAGTAAACGCGAGGGCGCGCCAGTGGACTTGACCCTCGGCCCCAAGGAGCGCCTGTTCCGCGATCGGGTTCGGTCCTTCATGGCCGAGGCGTTGCCGGCCGACCTTCGCGCCAAGGGCGAGATCATGGCCGAGTTCACCCGCGAGGAAGTGGTGCGCTGGTGGAAGATTCTCTCGGCCCAGGGCTGGATCGCGCCGGCCTGGCCGAGAAGCGCCGGCGGCTCCGGCTGGTCGATCCTGGAGCGGATTATCTTCGACGTCGAAGTGAACCGCGCCGGAGCGCCGCGCTACACCAATGCCGGCGTGGCCATGGCGGGGCCGGCCATCCTGCGCTATGGCACGCCGGAACAGCAGGCGCGTTTCCTCCCCCGCATCCTCGCCGCCGGCGATGTGTGGTGCCAGGGCTATTCCGAGCCGGGCGCCGGCTCCGACCTCGCCTCGCTCACGACCAAGGCCGTTCTGGATGGCGATCATTACATCGTCACCGGAACCAAGATCTGGACCACCCTAGGCCATTGGGCCGACCGCATGTTCGGCCTGGTGCGCACCAACCCCGACGTGAAGCAACAGCTCGGCATTACCTTCTTGTTGATCGACATGAAGACGCCCGGCATCACAGTCAGGCCGATCCCGCGCATCAACGGCGTGCATGAGTTCAACCAGATTTTCTTCGACGCGGTGCCTGTACCAGTGGCCGATCGCCTGGGCGAGGAGGGTCAAGGCTGGACCATCGCCAAGCATGTCCTGATGCACGAGCGCATGATCGTGGGTGGGGGCTTCGGCTCGCTCGCCCGATTCTCGGGCATGCTCAGGCGCGTCGCCGGCGAAGAACGAGTGGATGGCGGGCCGCTGATCGAGAACCCGGAATTCCGCGCCCGCCTCGCCAGCCTCGAGGTCGAGCTGCAACAGATCGTCGAGACCGGCATGCGCTATCTGCGCCACGCCCAGGCCGACAGCAAACTCGGCTACGAGATGTCGGCGCTCAAACTCGATTCGACTCGCGTGCAGTACGAGATGGCGGAACTCTTGATGGAAGCCGTCGGCTGGTACGCGCTGCCCCACTCGCTCCAGGCGCTGCTGAACGGCTGGGGCAACGAGGCGCCCGTCGGACCCGCCTATGCCATGGGCCTGGCGCCCAACTTCTTCGACTGGCGCAAGATGCGCATCGGCGGCGGCGGCAGCGACGAGATCTCGCACAACATCATCGCCAAGCAAACGCTCCGGCTCTGAGCGTCTTTCGTACCCTGAAGCCGGCGTGCCGCGAGCGATGCGCGTTCGGCATCGCGCCGCCTAAAAACTAGCGGCCAGCTTGTCCACGCAGGCGCTCGCGAGATTGCGATTGGGATCGCTGGTGCCCGGCATCGTCGCCCAACCGGCTTTCATGAGCACGTCGCTGCGCTGATAGCTGGCGGCCTCCTTCAACTGGGCCAACGTCTTCACGAGCAGCGGGTCCTGCTTGGATTGCTCGAGGCAGATCGGCAGCAAGGCGGCGACGACTTCGGTGCGCGCCATGTCATAGGCCGCTTGTTTGGCCTTGTCGGCGGTCATCCAGCCGCCCCAGGAGAAGCCGACGATCGCGAGCGCAATGGCACCGATCCCGGCGCCGTAAATTCCAGGTTTCAACCATTCGGGTGATTTCATCCGCGTTTCCTCTGTTCAAAAAATGATTACCGCCCCTAGAATTTCAAGATAGGTGAAAAAACAACTGAAATGATACATGAGTTAATTCCGCAATAGTTTTTGTTTTATTTTTTATTACAACCTAATGATAACAATAACTATTTCATTGTTTCTAGAGAGACGATTATACCCGCGCGCCGGGGATTTTGGCGCCCCCATCACCGCTCGCCGGCGCCCGGTTCCTTCTGGAGGGCGCGCCAGCGGGCGACGTTGCGGTTATGCTCAGGCAGCGTGCGGGCGAAGACATGGCCGCCGCTGCCGTCGGCCACGAAATAGAGTTCGTCGCTCTTGGCCGGGTTGAGCACGGCGGCGAGCGAGGCGAGGCCGGGGCTGGCAATGGGCCCAGGCGGCAAGCCGTCGCGCGTATAAGTGTTGTAGGGGTGGTCCTGGGCGAGGTCGGCTTTGGACAAGGGCCGGGCAAGCACGCCCGCGCCAGCCGAGACGGCATAGACCACGGTCGGATCGGATTGCAGGCGCATGCCGCGCGCCAAGCGGTTGAAGAAGACGGCGGCGACGCGTGGTCGTTCGGCGTCGATGGCGGTCTCGCGTTCGACGATCGAGGCGAGCACCACCGCATCTTCCAGGCTCGCGAGGGCCAGGTCGGCGGCCCTGGTCGGCCAGAGACGGGCGAGCGCCGCCGCCATGGCGGACTGCATGCGGGCCAGCATCGCCCGGCGTCCATCGCCCCACTCATAATAAAATGTGGTGGGCAGCAGGCTGCCTTCGGTGGCCGCCTGGGGCAGGTCGCCCACCAGCCCCTCGGCCGCTTCGAGGCGGCGGAGAACCTGCTGGAGCGTCAGCCCCTCGGGGATCGTCAAGCGGCGCACCAGCCGATCGCCGCCGACCAGCATGGCCCGCACCCCCCGCATGTCGAGGCCGGCCGGGACGACATATTCGCCGGCCTGTAGATGGCCCGCCGTCAGGCGGGCGGCCGCCAAGAAAACCCAGGGTTCGCGGATCACGCCGGCCGCGCGGAGCAGCGCCGCGATGTCGCGCGCGCCGCTGCCGCGCGCCAGCAGGACGCGCTCATCCTTGCCGTGGGGTCCCGGGCGCGTCCATGCGTGCCAGCCCCCGGCACCGATCCCGGCGCCCGCCAACAGGACGAAGACCGCGAGCCCGAGGCAGACCTTCAGCCAGCCCCGCCGTTTTTTTGGCGTGTCAGTCGACGGCGGCAAATATCAGCGAGGCGTTGGTGCCGCCGAAGCCGAAGGAGTTCGACAAGACCCGGCGCACCCTGCGTTGCTTCGCCTCGTGGGGCACCAGATCTATGTCGCAACCGGGCGAGGGATTGTCCAGATTAAGGGTCGGCGGCACGACGCCGTCACGGATCGCCAGAATCGAGAAAATCGCCTCGACACTGCCCGCCGCACCCAACAGATGCCCGACCGAGGACTTGGTCGACGACATGGAGATTTTGGACGCCGCCGCACCGAACAAGCGCTTGACCGCACCCAGCTCGATCTCGTCGCCGAGAGGCGTCGAGGTGCCGTGGGCGTTGATATAGTCGATTTCCGCCGGATCGAGTTGGGCGCGCTTGAGCGCGGCGCGCATGGCGCGGTAGCCGCCGCTGCCATCCTCGGCCGGAGCCGTTATATGGTGGGCGTCACCCGACATGCCATAGCCAACCAGCTCCGCATAGATCGTGGCACCGCGCTTGCGGGCATGCTCATACTCTTCCAACACCACCATGCCCGAGCCCTCGCCCATGACGAAGCCATCACGGTCCTTGTCCCAGGGACGCGAGGCCTTTTCGGGCGTGTCGTTGAAGCCGGTCGAGAGCGCGCGAGCGGCGGCGAAACCGCCGAGACCCAGACGGCAAACGGCGGCCTCGGCACCGCCCGCGACCATGACATCGGCGTCGTCGAGGGCGATCATCCTGGCGGCATCGCCCAAGGCATGGGCGCCGGTCGCGCAGGCGGTGACCACCGCGTGGTTCGGCCCCTTGAAACCGTGCTTGATGGAGATGTGCCCGGAGAGGAGATTGATGAGACAGGCCGGTATGAAGAACGGGCTAATCCGCCGGGGACCCCGTTCGTTCAGGGTCAGCGAGACGTCATAGATGGTATTGAGCCCGCCGATCCCCGAGCCCGAGAGGACGCCGGTGCGCTCGCGCTCGTCCTCGTTTTCGGGCACCCAGCCGGAATCCCGAATTGCCTGGGTCGCCGCCGCCACGCCGAATAAAATGAAGGGATCGACCCGGCGCTGGTCCTTGGAATCCATCCAGTCGTCGGCATTGAACCGGTCATGCGCGGTCTCGCCCAGCGGCACTTGGCCCGCGATCTTGGCCGGCATATCGGACACGTCGAAGCTCTGGATCGCCCCGATGCCCGATTGGCCCTCGATCAGACGCCGCCAGGTCGCCTCGACCCCACAGGCAAGCGGCGTAACCAGACCGAGGCCGGTGACGACAACGCGCCTCATTGCCCTCTCCATACCCGCTCGACCCACGCGCGGTAAGCGGATCCACCGTCCACTCAGCTCGCCGACTTCTGATTGATGAAGTCGATGGCGTCCTTGACGCTGACAATCTTTTCAGCGGCCTCGTCGGGAATCTCGCAGCCGAACTCTTCCTCGAACGCCATGACAAGTTCGACGGTGTCCAGGCTGTCGGCGCCAAGATCGTCGATGAAGCTGGCATTTTCGGTGACTTTGACTTCCTCGACACCCAGGTGTTCGACAACGATCTTCTTCACGCGCTCGGCAATGTCAGTGCTCATCGGCCGTCCACCTCGGTTGACTGGTTGACTGAAACAGCGATTGCGGCATCCGCCCCCGCGACGATATCCCCACCTTCTATAGCATCGCCATGCCGCCGTTGACATGCAAGGTTTGGCCCGTCACATAGGCCGCCTCGTCGCTCGCCAAATAAACGACGGCGGCGGCCACGTCCGGGCCGGCCCCCAAGCGGCCCATGGGGATGCGGGCGAGTAGCTGGCTGCGTTGCGCCTCGCCCAGGGCCTCGGTCATCGGGGTCTCGATGAAGCCCGGGGCCAGGCAATTGACGGTAATTCCCCGGCTCGCCACTTCCTGCGCCAACGCCTTGGTCATGCCCGTCATTCCGGCCTTGGCGGCGGCATAGTTGGCTTGGCCCGGATTGCCCGTCATACCCACGATGGAGGTGATGGCGATGATGCGGCCATGCCGGCGGCGCATCATGGGGCGCAAGGCCGCGCGGGCGAGGCGGAAACCGGCGGTCAAATTGAGGTCGATCACACTCTGCCAGTCCTCGTCCTTCATGCGCACCGCCAAGCCGTCGCGGGTGATACCGGCATTGTTGACCAGAATATCCACCTGGCCCATGGCCGCCTCGGCCCGGCCCACCAGACCCTCGGCGGCGACCGGATCGGCCAGGTCGCAAGCCAGTACATGCGCGCGCTCGCCAAGATCGGCGGCGATGGCCGCCAGCGCGTCGCCGCGCGTCCCCGTGAGGGCCACATGGGCGCCCTGGCCGTAGAGCGCTTCGGCGATGGCTCGGCCGATGCCGCCCGACGCCCCGGTCACCAGCGCCCGCCTGCCCGTGAGGTCGAACATGGCCATCCTTGTCACTCAAAGGACCTTCAGCAGCGCTTCGATGTCGGCCGGGTTCTCGACCGACATCGCCTTCATATCCGGGTCGATGCGCCGGGTGAGGCCGGTCAATACCTTGCCCGCGCCGACCTCCACCAACAGCTCGATGCCGAGCGACTTCATATGCAGCACGCATTCGCGCCAGCGTACCATGGCGGTTACCTGCTCGATTAGGAGGCGGCGGATTGCGTCGGGATCGCTAACGCTCAGCGCGGTCACGTTCGAGACCAGCGGCACATGCGGCTCGGCCGGCGGAACCTTGTCCAAGGCCTCGCGCATGGCATCCTGGGCGGGCTTCAGGAGCGGGCAGTGGAAGGGGGCACTCACCGGCAGCATGATGGCGCGCCGCCCACCGCGTTCGCCCGCGAGCTTCATGGCGCGCTCGACCGCCGCCTTGTGGCCGCTGACCACCACTTGGCCGGGCGCGTTGTCGTTGGCGATGCCGCAGATCTCGCCCTCCGCCGCATCCACCGCCACCTTCTGCGCGGTCGCCAAGTCAAGGCCGAGCAGCGCCGCCATGGCACCGGTACCGACCGGCACCGCCAGCTGCATGGCCTGGCCGCGGCGCTGCAAGAGGCGAGCGGCATCGCCTACCGTAAAAGCACGCGCCGCCGCGAGCGCCGAATATTCGCCAAGCGAGTGACCGGCCACCCGTTCGGCCACGTCTTGCAACTTGATGCCGGCCTCGCGCTCGATCACCCGCATGACCGCGAGGCTGACGGCCATCAGGGCCGGTTGGGCGTTCTCGGTCAAGGTCAGGGTCTCGCCCGGCCCCTCGAACATGAGCCGCGACAGGCGCCGATCCAAGGCGTCATCCACTTCCTCGAACAGCTCGCGCGCGGCGACAAAGGCCTGGCTGAGCTGGCGGCCCATGCCGACCGCCTGGGATCCCTGTCCCGGAAAGACGAATGCCTTGGCCATAACCCCTCCAAAAGCCTTATCGCCGCATGGGTTGCCACATGCGGAAGGGCGGCGAGTCATAGCGCTCGGGACTAGCCTGTCAAGCCGGATACAGTGCCATTTCGCTTCCCTCCAAGCCCGAAATCGCTATAGTGCGCGGCCTTGCCGGGGGCGTTCGGTCCCGGCGCTCCTCGCCGGCGCCATTTGCGGTGCCGGCTAGGGTTGGATCGTTACGCCTTGGCCACTCCGGCCGAAGCGGGACACCGGCCCACGAAACAGCCAAGGGGAGACCATATGGCACTCTACGAATGCGTGATCATCGCGCGCCAGGAAATGTCTTCGAGCCAAGTCGAGAGCCTCGGCGATGCTTATGCCAGCCTGATCGAGACTCAAGGCGGCACGGTCGCCAAACGCGAAAACTGGGGCTTGAAGAGCCTGGCCCATCGCATGAAGAAGAATCGGAAGGGCCATTATCTGCTCTTCAACCTCGATGCGCCGGCCGCCGCGGTGCATGAGTTGGAACGCAACATGCGCATCAGCGAGGATGTGCTGCGCTACCTGACATTGCGCATCGACGCCATCCCCGAAGGCCCGTCGATCATGATGCAGGCCCGAACCGCCCGCGACGATCGCCCGGGGCGCCGCGGCGAGGGTTTCCGAAGCGACGGCTTCCGGGGGGATGGTTTCCGCGGCGATCGCCCGCCCAGGGGTGACGATCGGCGACCGGCAAACGAAGAATTGACCGAAGGGGGCGCGCCATGAACGGGCCGACGGGCAATCCGCGCTCCGGCGGCGGCGGGTACGGGTCCGGCGGCGGCACTGGTGGTGGCGGCGGTGGCTACGGATCCAGCGGTGGTGGCGGCAGCGGCTTCGGATCTAGCGGTGGTGCTGGCGGCGGCGGGTTCCGGCCGGGTGGTGGTGCCGATGGCCGAGGCGGCTCCGCCGGCCGGCGACCCTTTTTTCGGCGCCGCAAGAGTTGCCCGTTCTCGGGCCCCAGCGCGCCGGTGATCGATTATAAGGACGTGCGCCTGTTGCAGCGCTTCGTCTCCGAGCGCGGCAAAATCGTGCCCAGCCGGATTACGGCCGTCTCCACGAAGAAACAGCGCGAGCTCGCCCGAGCGATCAAGCGGGCGCGCTATCTGGGCTTGCTGCCCTACGTTATGCAATAGCCCGCCGCCGCCAAGCGCGGCGGCTCGCGGGCCGTGCCGTGAGGCGTCGGTACTCGTCATGTCAAAAGAGTTCCTGATCGCGGCGACCCTGGGCGTGGTGTCCGGCGTTTTCTACGCCGCGCTCGCCACGGGTTCGCCAGGCGGGATGGTGCTTGCCTATCTGTCGCAGATGCCGCTCTTTCTGGCCGGTCTGTCGGCGGCCTGGCCGATAGCTGCGGTTGGGGCGGCCGTCGCCGCCGTGATCGTCGCCGGCATTGGCGGCCTCGCGTCCACCGGTCTCTTCCTGTTGACGAGCGCGGTACCAGCGGTCCTCCTGGTGCGCCAGGCGCTGCTTAACCGGCCGACGGCCGCCGGCGACCTGGAATGGTATCCCCCGGGCATGCTGGTCGCCTGGCTGGCCGGGCTGCCGGCCATCGCCTTAGCCGCCTTAGCGTTGTTCGCGATGGGCGAAGAAGGCGGCCTGGAAGGGATGGTCCTGGCGTTCATGACGGCGTTCTTGAAGAGCGTCGGAACGGCCAATCCAGGCGGCAACGAGGCGACGGTCAAGACCCTGGTTACCGCGATCTTGCCCGGCCTGGTCGGCTGCTCCTGGATGTTCATGGTGATCGTGAACGGCGTTCTGGCGCAGGGGCTTCTGATCGGTTTCCAGCGCAACCAGCGGCCCGCGCCGCGCCTCGGCGACATGGTGTTGCCGTCCTGGCTGCTCTATGCCCTGGCGGCCAGCCTGCTGATCGCGGTTGTCGGCGGTGGCGGCCTGGGCTATATCGCGCGCAACTTGGCGCTTATGTTCGCGCTGGCGTTCTTCCTTCAGGGCCTTGGGGTCGTCCATGCCCTGATCGCTCGAATGCGGGCGCGCGCCACCATGACGCTGGTCATGTTCTATGTGTTGTTGATCCTGCTGGGGTGGACCGCGCTCTTGGTCACTTTGCTTGGGATCGTCGAACCCTTTGTCGCAATCCGGGCCCGGCTCGCCGGCCGGCCACCCCGGCGGGAGGAAGAGTGATGCCAACGGAAGTCATCCTGCTCGAGCGGATCGAGAAGCTGGGGCAAATGGGCGACGTCGTCCGGGTGAAGCCAGGCTTCGCGCGCAATTACCTGTTGCCGCAGAAGAAAGCGCTGCGCGCCACCAAGGATAATCTGACTTATTTCGACACGCAGCGCGGCCAGCTCGAGGCGCAAAATCTGGAGCGACGCAAGGATGCCGAGGCCGTCGCCATCAAGGTTGACGGCATGACGGTGCGGCTCATTCGCCAGGCCGGGGACACGGGTCATCTCTACGGTTCGGTGACGGTCCGCGACATCGCCGACGCCGTCAGCGCCGCCGGCATCACGATCGATCGCCGGCAGGTGCAGCTGGACCAACCGATCAAGCTCCTCGGACTGCATTCCTTGCGCATCCGCCTGCACCCCGAAGTGGCGATCACGATCACCGCCAACGTCGCCCGGAGCGAAGACGAGGCGGCCGCCCAGGCGCGTGGCGAGTCGGTCCTCGACCGCGACCGCGAGCCGGCGGCCGAAGAACCCAAAGGCGACACGGTGGCCGAGGAGGGCGCCGGCGTCACCGAGGCGGAGGGCGAGACGGCGACTCGGCCGTAACCTGAAGGCGGCGGGCGCCGCCGGCACCGAACCAGCGCCCCCGCCGCCATTCGTCCCGTGCTTGTCCACAGACGGGACGACCGTCGAGGTGCCTGGCGGGAAGCGGGTTGCCGGCGTTCTCGGGCTAGTTACCCACGACCGCCGTCGCCTCGCCATGCACCAATAGGGCAGAGGCGGCTGGTTTGGCGTATGGTCCGGCCATGACAATGGACCCGCTCGCGCCTCCCCTGGACATCCCGCTCGGCCGTCATATGCTCGCCGCCAACGGCGATGGCGACTTCGGCCTCGCCTACCGGCAGCCGCCCGCCAATGTCGACGTTGAAATGGCGCTCCTCGGTGCCATCCTGGTCAACAACCGGGCGCTCGAGAAAGTGCAGGAGTTCCTGCTCCCCGAGCACTTCGTCGAGCCGGCCCACGCGCGCATCTACGACGCCATCGTGCGGCTGACCCAGCGCGGCCAGCAGGCGAGCCCCGCCACCCTTCGCCATCACCTCGAGCAGGACGAGCAACTCGCCGGCGTCGGCGGCGCGCAATATCTGGCCCAACTCGCGGCCGCGGCGCTCAACATCATCGACGCGGAGGATTATGGCCGGACGATCCACGACCTGCATCTGCGCCGCGAGCTGATCGGCCTCGGCGAGGACGTGGTCAATACCGCCTATGGCCCGGACCTCGACGGGTCCGCGCTCGACCAGATCGAGGCCGCCGAACATCGCCTCTACGAGATCGCCGCCGTCGGCCAGCATGAGGGCGGATTTCGGGAATTCGGCTGCTCGCTCGCCGGCGCCATTCGGTTCGTTGAGGCCGCCTATCGCCGCGAGGGCCGCCTGACCGGCATCCCAACGGGCTTCGGCCATCTCGACCGCCTGCTCGGTGGCTTGCAGCGCTCCGACTTGATCGTGCTGGCGAGCCGCCCGTCCATGGGCAAGACGTCGCTCGCCACCAACATCGCCTTCAACGCCGCCCGCGCGCTGGTCGAGGAAGTCGACGAGGCCGGCAACCGCACCAGTGTCGGCGGCCATGTCATTGGTTTCTTTTCGCTCGAGATGTCGGCCGAACAGCTCGCCAGCCGCATCCTCGCCGAACAATCGGGCGTGCCGTCGGATCGCATGCGACGCGGGCAGATCAACAACGACGACTTCCAGAAGGTCTTTCTGGCGAGCCAGGAACTATCGAGCCTCAAGCTGTTCATCGACGATACGCCGGCCCCGACCGTGGCGACCGTGCGCACGCGTGCTCGGCGCCTCAAGCGGATCGAGGGCCGACTCGATCTGGTGGTGATCGACTATCTCCAGCTACTGCGTCCAGGCGGTGCCGCGCGTTCCGACAACCGGGTGCAGGAAATCTCCGAAATCACCCGCGGCCTCAAGGCCGTCGCCAAGGAACTGAATGTGCCGGTGTTGGCGCTCTCGCAGCTCTCGCGCGCCGTCGAGCAGCGTGACGACAAACGGCCACAGCTCTCGGACTTACGCGAGTCCGGCTCGATCGAGCAGGACTCCGATGTCGTCATGTTCATCTATCGCGAGGAATATTATCTAAGCCGCAAGGAGCCGCGCGAGGACACGCCCGAACATGACGCCTGGAAAGCGGACATGGAGAAGGTGCACAACGTCGCCGAGGTGATCGTGGCCAAGCAGCGCCACGGTCCCATCGACAGAGTGCGCCTGATGTTCATGGCCGAGCTGACGCGCTTCGGCGATCCGGAACCGGGTTCGATGGGGCACGATGACGTTGCCTGATCCGGCGGCGCGGGCGGGTGCCATTCTGACGATCGACCTGGACGCGATCGTCGCCAATTACCGTCTACTGTGCAAGCGAGCGGCGGGCCGGGTCGCGGGCGTCGTCAAGGCGGACGCTTACGGCCTCGGCATGGCCGCCGTGGCGCCCGCCCTGGCCCAGGCCGGCTGCCGGAGCTTTTTCGTCGCGCATTTGAACGAAGCCATCGCGCTTCGCGCCCTTCTGGCGGACGCCGAGATTGCCGTCCTCAATGGGCTGATGCCAGGGACCGCCGGTGACTATCGCGCCTACCGGCTGCTGCCCGTGCTGAACGACCTCGGACAGATCGAAACCTGGCAACGGGAGGGTGCGGCGCACGGCGCCACGCCCGCCATTCTGCATGTCGATACGGGCATGGTCCGGCTGGGCCTGACCGAAGGCGAGGTCCAGCGGCTGGCCGCCCGCCCCGAACGACTGGCCGGCGTACCGCTTGCCTACATCATGAGTCACCTGGCCTGCGCCGATGAACCCGACCACCCCTTGAACGCGGCCCAGCTCGGCCGCTTCCGGAGCGCGCTGGCGCAACTCCCGGTTCGGGCCCCGGCGAGCCTCGCCAATTCAGCCGGGGTCTTTCTGGGACCCGCCTACCAATTCGACCTGGTCCGGCCGGGCATCGCGGTTTACGGCGGCAATCCGCTGCCGGGCCAGCCCAACCCCATGCGAGCGACCGTCCGCCTGCAAGCCCGCATCCTCCAGGTCCGATCCGTTGACAGCCCCCTGACCGTTGGTTACGGTGCGACCTACGAAATCGTTCCGCCAGCAAAACTTGCCACGATCGCAGTAGGTTACGCAGACGGCTTCCCGCGCGCGTCGAGTAATCGCGGCAGCGCCGCGGTCGGCGGAACAAGAGTCCCCATGGTCGGGCGGGTTTCCATGGATCTGATCGTCCTCGATGTCACGGCGGCACCCGCCGGCCAGGTGCATGCGGGCGCTCTGGTGGACCTGATCGGCCCCGAATGGACGCTCGACGAGGCGGCCGCGGCGGCGGGAACGATTGCTTATGAGATACTGACCGGTCTCGGCCGGCGCTATCACCGCCGCTACACCGGCTCGGGAGCCGGCGCGCCATGAGCTTCCTCGCCCAGATCGGCTCGGTGTTGCTGCTGTTCCTCGCGGCCAGCGGACGATTGACTCTGTTCGCGCTCACGGGCCTCGCGCACTGTTTCAGGCCACCCATCTATCTGCGCCTGATCGGGCGCCAGATGGTCGACATGGGCTACTACTCCCTGCCCGTGGTCGGGCTCACCACGCTCTTCAGCGGCATGGTCCTGGCGCTCCAGACCTATACGGGCTTCGCGCGCTTCAACGCCGAGAGCGCCATTGCCAATGTGGTGGTGCTCTCGATCACCCGGGAATTGGGCCCGGTGCTCGCCGGCCTCATGGTCGCCGGGCGGATCGGCGCCTCGATGGCGGCCGAGCTTGGCACCATGCGCGTGACCGAGCAGATCGACGCCCTCAGCACGCTCTCGACCAATCCCTTCAAATATCTGGTGGCACCCCGCCTGATCGCGGGTGTGACCATGCTGCCGCTCCTGGTCCTGGTCGGCGATGTGATCGGCGTCTTCGGCGGCTATCTGGTGAGCGTCTATAAGCTCGGCTTCAACGCCGGCATCTACATCCACCGAACGCTCGACATACTCGAGACCCAGGACGTGGTCTCGGGCCTCGTCAAGGCCGCCGTGTTTGGCTTCATCATTTCGCTGATGGGCTGCTACCACGGCTACAATTCACGCGGCGGCGCCCAAGGGGTGGGTGTCGCCACCACCAATGCGGTCGTCTCCGCCGCGATCCTGATCCTGATCTTCAACTACATCATCACCGAGCTGTTCTTCGCCAAATGAGCCCACCCGCACCCAAGATCCGCATTCGCGGCCTCAGAAAGGCGTTCGGCCCGAAGCTGGTCCTGGATGGCATCGACCTCGATGTCCCCGACGGCCAATCCCTGGTGGTGATCGGCGGTTCGGGCACCGGCAAATCGGTGCTGATCAAATGCGTCCTCGGTATTCACACGCCGGACTCGGGCAGCATCGAGATCGACGGCGAAGAGGTGACCGGGCTCTCGGCGGCCGAGCGCGAGCGTGTCAACCGCAAGTTCGGCATGCTGTTCCAGGGGGGCGCGTTGTTCGACAGCCTGCCGGTATGGGAGAATGTGGCCTTCGGCCTGATCGAGGGTAAAGGCATGCGCCGCGAGGCGGCCAAGCCGCGGGCGCTGGTCAAGCTTGCCCAGGTCGGCTTGACGACCGAGGTGGCCGAGTTGTCGCCCTCGGAGCTCTCGGGCGGGATGCAGAAGCGTGTGGCGCTGGCGCGCGCGATCGCGACCGAACCCGAGATCATCTTCTTCGACGAGCCGACCACCGGCCTCGACCCCATCATGGCCGACGTCATCAATGGCCTGATCCGCAAATGCGTACGCGAACTGGGCGCGACGGCGCTCTCGATTACCCATGACATGGCCAGCGTGCGCAAGATCGCCGACCATGTGGCCATGTTGTATGGCGGTCGCATCATTTGGAGCGGGCCGGTGGCGCGCCTCGACGAAAGCGGCAACGCCCATGTCGACCAGTTCATCCACGGCCGCGCCGAGGGACCGATCCAGATGCAAGTGCGGAACTGACATATGGCGCGCGCCACCGCCCGTTACGTCTGTCAGGCTTGCGGCGCGAGCCAGGCGCGCTGGGTCGGCCAGTGCGATGCCTGCCACGCCTGGAACAGCATCGTCGAGGAGGCGACCCATGACAGGCCGCCAGGCGGCGTGGCTCGCGGCGGCGCCAAGCCGGTGCCCTTCGAGCCGCTCGCCGGCGGCTCGGCCGTCATCCAGCGCCGGGCGAGCGGGATTGGCGAGTTCGACCGGGTCGTGGGCGGCGGCCTGGTGGCCGGTTCTTGTGTGCTGGTGGGCGGCGATCCCGGCATCGGCAAATCGACGCTGCTGCTCCAGGTGATGGCGGCGCTCGCCGGCCGGCCCGACGCGCGCTGCATCTATGTCTCGGGCGAGGAGGCGATCGACCAGCTACGCCTTCGCGCGAGCCGGCTCGGTCTCTTGGATGCCCCAGTCGAACTCGCCGCCGCGACCAACGTCGCTGGCACCGTTGCCGCCCTCGAGACCGCCACGCGCGGCACCGGCACCACCGTCGTGGTGATCGATTCGATCCAGACCATGTATGTGGATACCCTCGACTCGGCGCCCGGAACCGTGGCGCAGGTTCGCACCAGCGCCCAGGAACTCATCCGTTTCGCCAAGCGCCATGGCGCCATCCTGCTGCTGGTTGGCCATGTGACCAAGGAAGGCATGATCGCGGGTCCACGGGTGCTCGAGCATATGGTGGACACGGTGCTCTATTTCGAAGGCGACCGCGGCCATCAGTTCCGCATTCTGAGGGCCGTCAAGAACCGCTTCGGACCGACCGATGAAATCGGCGTCTTCGAGATGAGCGATCGGGGCCTGATGCCGGTCGAAAATCCCTCGGCACTCTTCCTCGGCGACCGCGACGAAGGCGAGCGGGCGAGCGGCGCCGCGGTCTTCGCGGGCATGGAAGGCACGCGGCCGGTGCTGGTGGAATTCCAGTCCCTGGTGGCACCCTCGGCGCTCGGCACGCCCAGGCGCGCCGTGGTCGGGTGGGACGGCGGCCGGCTCGCCATGGTCTTGGCGGTCCTGGAATCGCGTTGCGGCCTTTCCTTCGCCGGGCGCGACGTCTATCTGAATGTCGCCGGGGGCTTGCGGGTCGGCGAACCGGCGGCCGACCTCGCGGTCGCCGCCGCCCTGGTCTCGTCGCTCATCGAGCGTGCCATGCCCGCTTTTTGTGTCACTTTCGGCGAGATCGCGCTCTCGGGCGCCATCCGGCCGGTCGGCCAAACCGAGTTGCGACTGAAAGAGGCGGCGAAATTGGGCTTTTCCCAGGCGCTCGTGCCCCGGCCCGCCGGCCGCGCCCGGGTGGCGGACGATGGCGCCATCGCCGTGCGCACGCTCCAGCGCTTGCAGGACCTGATCGACCTCATCCGCGGCGAGCCGCTGGCCGCGCCCAGCGCCCGTACGCGACCGCTCGCACGCCAGGCGACGGGGAGCTGAGGCCGCCATGCAAGACATCGCCGACATCCGCATCGCCGACGGCATCGTCGCCCTGTTCCTGCTGGTATCCGGCGTCTTCGCCTATAACCGCGGCCTGGTGCGCGAAGTCCTCTCGCTGCTCGCCTGGGCCGGCGCCGCGACCGCCAGCTATTACGGCCACGACCTGGTCGGACCCTATGCCCGCGAGCTGCTGCCCTCGAAGACGGCGGCCGATGCGATCTCGGGGGTTGCCTTGTTCGTGGTGGCACTCCTGATCCTCACCCTGACCACCGGGCGCATCGCCAAGATTGTCAGCCAGTCGCAATTCGGCCCTGTCGACCGCTCGCTTGGCTTCCTCTACGGCCTGGCCCGGGGCGCGCTGGTGGTGTGCATCGCCTACCAAACCGTCTCCTGGGTCGTCCCCCCGGCCCAGCAACCGCCCTGGGTCAGCGAAGCCCGCACCCGCCCGCTGGTCGAGCGCGGCGCCGCGGAGATCATGCGCCTGGTGCCGGCCCGCTTCCAGACCACCGGCCGCGCCGCGGCCGAGGATGCCGAACGGAGCGCCCGCGAGGCCGCCAGCGAGGCGCTTTTGCGCCAATTGGCCGCGCCGTCGGCGCGATCAGCCGTGAAAGGCGATGGCATGCCCGGCGAAAGGAGCTATAATACCCTTGATCGTCGACAGATGGATCGCCTCATCCAAGGCGCACAGTGATGAACGGGCCGATGCTCGCAACGATTCCCTTCGACGACGACAAGTTGCACGAGGAATGCGGTCTCTTCGGAATCTACGGTACGGAGGACGCGTCGGCGCATACGGCGCTCGGCCTGCACGCGCTCCAGCATCGCGGCCAGGAAGCCGCCGGCATCGTCAGCTTCGACGGCCAGCAGTTTCATGGCCACCGCGGCCAAGGCCTGGTCGGCGACATATTCGGCAATGAGGCGACCATCACCGCGCTCCCCGGTTTTCTGGCCATCGGCCATAATCGCTACTCCACCACCGGCGGGACTATCGTCCGCAACATTCAACCGCTCTTCGCCGAATGCGAATTTGGCGGCTTCGCCGTCGCCCACAACGGCAACCTGACAAACGCCCTGACACTGCGCAAACAGCTCATCCGCCGGGGCTCGCTCTTCCAGTCGACGACCGACACCGAGGTCATCACCCATCTGGTCGCGACCAACGGCAACCGGACAGTCGAGGACCGGTTCATCGACGCGCTCTACCAAGTCGAGGGCGCCTACTCGATCGTGGCGATGACCAACGACAAACTGATCGGCGTGCGCGATCCCTTCGGGGTGCGGCCGCTGCTGCTCGGCCAGTTAGGCCCGGCCTTTATCCTGGCCTCGGAGACCTGTGCCCTCGACATCATCGGCGCCACCTTCGTGCGCGACATCCTGCCGGGTGAGATGGTGGTCATCGACCGCGCCGGCCTCACCAGCCTGAAGCCGTTCAAGATCACCCAGTCGCGCTTTTGCATCTTCGAGATGATCTATTTCGCCCGGCCGGACAGCAGCGTCGAGGGCCGCGGCGTCTACGCGGCGAGGCGCCGGATCGGCGCCGAGCTGGCCCGCGAGGCCCATGTCCCGGCCGATCTGGTGGTGCCGGTGCCGGACTCGGGCGTGCCGGCGGCGATCGGTTACGCGGCGGAATCGAACATACCCTTCGAGCTCGGCATCATCCGCAGCCACTATGTCGGCCGCACCTTCATCGAGCCGACCGACCGCATCCGGCATCTGGGCGTCAAGCTGAAACACAATGCCAATCGTGCCTACCTGGACGGCAAGCGGGTCGTCCTGGTCGATGACAGCATTGTGCGCGGGACCACGTCCAAGCGGATTGTCGAGATGGTACGCGGCGCGGGCGCCACCGAGGTCCACATGCGCATATCGAGCCCGCCGACGACCAATTCCTGCTTCTATGGCATCGACACGCCCGAGCGCGGCGAGCTGTTGGCGGCGCAACATAATGTCGCCGAGATGGCGGCCTTGATCGGCGTCGATTCCCTGGCATTCATCTCGATCGACGGCCTCTATCGAGCCATGGGTGAGGCGCGCCGCAACACGCTCAAGCCACAATTCTGCGATGCCTGCTTCACTGGCGAGTACCCCATTCCGCTGGTCGATCGGGAGGGTGGCGAACGCTCGACGCAACTCTCGCTGCTGGCGGAGCCAGCCTGAGCCGTGCCCGGACGCCTTGCCGGCCGGATCGCCCTGATCACGGGCGCCTCGCGCGGCATCGGCGCCGCGGTAGCACTGCGCTACGCCCAAGAGGGCGCGCACCTCGTCCTGATCGCCCGCACCCAGGGCGGCCTCGAGGAAGTCGACGACCGGGTACGCGCGATTGGCGGACAGGCGACGCTGCTGCCGCTCGACCTCGGCGAGGTCGAGCGGATCGACCAGATGGCCGCGGCCGTCCATGCGCGCTTCGGCCGGCTCGACATCCTGGTCGCCAACGCCGCCTCGCTCGGCGTGCTGACGCCGCTCGCCCACCTGGCACCCGACGTCTGGAACGCGACGCTCAACCTCAACCTGACGGCCAATTGGCGGCTGATCCGGGCACTCGACCCGCTGCTGCGGGTCTCGGAGGCGGGCCGGGCGATCTTCGTCACGTCGGGTGTGGCGCGGGGCGCCGTCGCCTATTGGGGCGCCTACGCCGTAGCCAAGGCCGGGCTCGAGATGCTGGCCAAGGTCTATGCGGCGGAGACCGCGAAGACCGCCATCCGGGTCAATATCCTCGACCCCGGCGTCGTTGCCACGCGCATGCGCGCCCAGGCTTTTCCCGGCGAAGACCCGGCCAGCCTGCCATCACCCGAGTCGCTCGGCGACATCTTTGTCGAACTTGGCGAAGCTGGCTGCCACCGCCATGGCGAGGTCGTCGGCGCCGGGCGGTGAGCCGCTCAATAACTCCAGATCCGGTCGTTGACGCCGTTTTCAAGCATGCGCAACAGGGTCCGGACCGCCGGCACCGCTAGCCGCGGCATGTCGCACGCGTCGGCGGCCAGCCACGCATCCTTCCGGCCGGCCATGGACACGGCGACGAAATCGGCGTCGTGGGTGCGCAAGAACGCCAGCAGCTTCAGCAACCGCTCCTGGCTGACCCGGTTGCGCACCGCATTCTCGAAACTTCCGTTCCGCCATTTTATGAACTCGAAAGGATGGGTGACGATGACGATAGGCAAAATCCCGGCGCGGCGCGCCTGCCAGAGCAGCGAACGCATCTCGGGCCAGGAACTGGCGGTAACGGCCAGCAGCCGTTCCCGCCGCCATCCCGCGAAGGCCAGGTCCGTGTAGCTGAGAGCCGGCACTTCCAAGGTACCTTCGATGCGGTGCCGGCCACCGGTCAATTGCAGTGCCGGTTCGACCGGCCGGAAGATAGCGCGGCACACGCTCGAACTGATGGGGATACCGGCCCGCGCCAAGGCCCGGTGCACCGCCGTATCGACCATGAAATTGCCGGTTCGCGTGGCAACCGGGCGCAGCAATCCCCAGCGCGAGAATACCGCCAGCCCCATCGCCAGGAATTGATCCAGTTCGCGGTTGGATCGATGGGCGCACGAGTCGTCGACCGGGACGCGCGACGCATGCCAGTTCGAATCCAAGAACCGAAGCCAGCAAGGATGAATATGTAGCTGTACGTCGAATCCGGCACCGGCGATTCGATCGACGAAACGCCCCATCACCGCATCGTCGAAATAGGCGGTTTGCAGGGCCTCGACGAAAAACGTGGCGGTAACGCCATACTCCCGAAAACTCTCGAGGAGAAAACCAAGGCCGTGCTCACGACCGTCGACCGGGCATAGGACCGCGGGATCGGCCACCGGGCGGTGCGTGGCGGGGTTGGCAAAGGCGCCCGCGATGTTGAACTCGGTATCGACGGTCAGGCAGATTTCCGTTCTGGAATCAGTCATTCCCCGCCCGATATCCCGCAACGTGCCTATAATATTTCATGGTAACAGCCCAGGTTCCCGTGCCGGTTTCCGCGAGGCGGAGGGTTTTAGCGAGAACTGCGGGGTCGCGTGATAGGGCTTCGATGATGTTCCAGCCTGTTCCCCGTCAGCACCTATGAGACAGATATGCGGTATTGAGCAGAGGAGGGTTTTGGTCTCATCGTAGTGACGAAGGAACGAAGATGAGACCAAAACCCTCTGCCCGAAAATCGCCCGGTGAGCGGGCGTTGCAGGACATTCGCCGC
>SHVR01000040.1 GCA_009694185.1 Alphaproteobacteria bacterium
AAGAAGGGTATCGTCAGTCATGGCGGGTGTGGCGCTTTCGGTGATCGGGGAGAAGCTCGCTTCGACAACGAATTTCTACACGATTTCAACGAATTAAGCTACATCCGCCAGCCTGAAATCAGACCCACCATCAATAATCCGGGTTAGCTTCCCGCAAATAAAGGGGTGATGATTTCCAATGGCGACAATTCTCATCGTCGATGACAACGCGCCGTTTCGCGTCACGCTCCGGACTGCGTTGGAGCGGTCGGGGCACAGCGTTGTCGAGGCTGAAAATGGTCAAGTCGCCGTCCAGCGCGTTGCCGAGAATTCGGTCGATGCGGTGGTGACCGACATCCTGATGCCGAGTTTCGACGGTATCGAACTCATTCGCCATCTTCGACGCGATAATATCGGGCTGCCTATTCTCGCCATGTCGGGGGGCGTGCGGACCGGCAGCTACGATGCGCTCGACCCGGCCCTGAAGCTCGGCGCCACCGCCGCGATCGCCAAGCCCTTCCGCATCGCCGAGTTCGTCGCCTTGGTGGGCCAACTGCTGGCGGGCAAGGGCGACGAGATTAGGGATCGCGGCTGAGCCCGCGCCCGGCGAGAGCCGCGAGATAGGCCTGCCACAGATCGTCGTGGCGCTCGCCGAGCTCGCGCAAGTACGACCAACTGTAGATGCCCGTATCGTGCAAATCGTCGAACCGGATGCGGATGGCATAGTTGCCAACCGGATCGACATCGAGGATGCCGACATGCCGGCGTCCCGCGACGATCTGCTTTTGATCCGGGCTATGCCCCATGACCTCGGCCGATGGACTTTCGACGCGCAGCAACTCCGCCGGTAGACGAAACGTCCGGCCGTCGTCGAAGTCGATCTCGAGAATCTTCTCCTTGGACTTGAGCCGGATTTCCAGCGGCCAGTGGCGCGTGCCGAACGTGCTCGTCATTGCGGGCCCGCTACCGGCCGCTCGGCGGGCTCGTCGATCTGGCGCGCCTCGTCGACCAGCATGATCGGGATGCCGTCGCGGATGGGATATGCAAGCCGGGCGCGCTCGCTGATCAATTCCTGCGCGTCGGCGTCATAACGGAGCGGCCCCTTGGTCATGGGGCAGACCAGGATCTCCAGCAGTCGCGGGTCGATCTCACCCCGTGGCTCGGCCATATCTCCACCTCCCGACCGGTATCCGCGAACAGCCTGTCAATGCCGCACCGGCGTGGTGCCCGCCTGTGGATCGTCGTTGGCGCCGCCGAGTGCCCCCATTTCGAAGAGCGCCGTCAGCACATGGCAGCGCTCGCGAATGTCGCGGCACTCGAGCAGCGCCTGTTTTTCGCCCGGTGCCAACGGGCAGCCGATGGCCAGCCCATTGACCAGTTGCTCGTCCGGCGCCCCCTTGATCGTATCCCAATCGGCGGCGAGACCTTGAACCGTCAAGAAAGCGGTCAGTGCCCGCATCAATCGCGCGCGATCCACCATGGATGGGCGCGGCGAATCGAGATCGGCGCGATGCGGCATGTAGTCCGCGACCACGCGCCGATAGCCGTGCAGCAAGGGCAGTTCCGCGCCTACCTGAAAGCGGCACACGCCCCTGAGGACAAGGTTATAGCGGCCATCCTCGGTTTCCTTGCAGTCATCGATGACGCCAAGACAGCCGGTCGCATAGACCGACGGCGCCTCGCCGTCCGCCTCGCCGGGCCGGGGTTGGATCATGCCGATGAGTTTCTTGTCGGCCATGGCGTCCCTGGTCATGGCGCGGTACCGGGGCTCGAAGATGTGCAGCGGGAGTTGCGAACGTGGCAGCAGAAGGACGCCCGGCAGCGGGAAAATCGGGATCACTCCCGGCAGGTCGTCGATTCCAAGCGCGTCGGCGGCCCAGGTCATGAGAACAGGATCGACGACAGACGGCGGCGCATGGCCACCGTCAACGGATTGGCGGCCCCCCAGGCCTCGAAGAATTTGAGGAGCTGCTGGCGTGCCGCCCCTTCGTTCCAATTGCGCTCGCGCTTGATGATCTCGAGGATCGCCTCGGCCGCGTCTTCGTGCCGGTCGGCGGCGAACAAAGCGAGCGCGAAATCGAAACGCGCCTGATGGTCTTCGGGGTGAAGGGCGACGCGTTCGGCGAACTCGGCCATCTCGCCCGATACCCCGCTCGTCTGCTCCGCCAGTTCGACGGCGCTCACCGCCGACGCAACAAATCTGTCGCGCCGCGCCGCCTCGGGGATCGACGCAATCAGCGACGCCGCCTGCTCCCGGTCGCCCGACAGAAGATTGACCCGTGCCAGACCCGCGAGCGCGATGGCATTCCCTGGGTCATGGTTCAAGACCTCGGCGAACAGCGCGCCGGCCGTGCCGAGGTCGCCCGTGTCGAGGGCCTCGCGCGCCTGGGCGATCGCGTCGTCGATGGGCGATGCCACGGCGTGACCCACCAGCTTGGTAACAAATGCCTTGAGCTGGCTTTCGGGCAACGCGCCCATGAAGGCGTCCACCGGCCGGCCATCGCGGAATCCGTACACCGTGGGAATGGATTGGATGCGAAGCTGCTGGGCGAGTTGGGGATTCTCGTCGATGTTGATTTTCACCAGCTTGACGGCCCCGTTCGCCTCTCGGACCACTTTCTCGAGCGCCGGCGTGAGCTGGCGGCAGGGCTGGCACCAGGGCGCCCAGAAGTCGACGATGATCGGGGTCGCGCGCGACGCTTCAATGACGTCCGCCACGAACGTGCGCACGCCGCTTTCCTTGATGAGATCGCCCGGTGGTGTGATCGTGCCCGGCATCGGTTCCATGTCTTGCGGCTACTCCATGGCGCGCGGCCAAGCCCGCGTCACGCCCTCGGGGTCAAAGATGGACGCCCGGCGCCCAGGAAACAACCCCCGACGAGTGTGGTGTCCAGGGTGTCATGGCCGAGCGTGAGTTTCTCCGGGCACCAGATCGAAGATGAGCGGCTCATGACCGCAATCGGCCACGAAGCGCGCAAGGTCGATGGCGGCGATCATGATTGTCGCGTCATTGGTTAATGGATGGAAGTTCAGCACCGGCGTTGCCATCATCACGCTGTCTAGCACCAGGCGGACGCGCCCGGCCGGGTCGTTCGCGATGGCGAACGGGGTCACGGCCCCGGTCTCGACGCCCAGGACATCGCGAAGCTGCTCGGGCTTGCCGAACGAGAACCGGCCGGCGCCGAGACGCTTGGCCAGCCATTTCAGGTCGATGCGACGGTCCTCCAGGGTCACGACCAGCCAGAAGCCGCCATTCCCGTCCCGCAGGAACAGGTTCTTGCAATGCCCGCCAGGCAACTCGCCTCTGAGTTGCTTGCTCTCTTCGACGGTGCGCAAGGGCGGGTGGCGGTGGGTCGGCGCCGCAATGCCCAGCGCCTCGAGGCGCGCCAATAGGTCGTCCGGGGTCAACATGCCAACCCACATTAGCAAGAACGGCGCCGGTTTTCCTAGGAGGGGCGGTGTGGGACAAGTCCATGTAGCAGTGATTCGCTAATATCAATAAGCCAATATTTAATTTGTTCCGGCGACAATCCAGGCACCGAAACACCAGCCGTGCGTCACGGAGCAACCGCGGACATAGCGACTATTGCCGCCGCCGCTTCCAGGATTAGGTAGATAGCGATGCCGTTGCTAGAATCAATTCACGGAACGATGCGAGGCGGTAAGGACTTCCATTGCCGCAGCCACGCCGATTTGTACAAACCGGCGGTTCGGCGCGGCATTCTCGCCATCTGCAAGGAATTTCTCGCGTCGAGCCGAATCACCGCGACCGAACTGCTGCATTTTCCGGCACACCAGCAGCGCTTCGTTAACGCCGGCATGCTCTATCAAGAAGTCGTCCAACGGACCGCCGTGCATCAGATCGAGGGCAGCGACACCCCGGTCCAGACCCGCATGCGCGAACTTTATGGCATCGTCGACGCGGCCATGGCGGCGAGCGTGGCCGCGCTTGCCAGGGTGCCGGCGACAACCGGCGACCGGCAGGGCCTGATCGACTATCTGCGGGCGCTTGGCGGCGTGGACGGGGCCGAACAGGATTTTACCGCCCAGGCGGCGATTGCCGCCTACCTCGCCAACCTGACGACCTGGCCCGACAAGCTGACGGCGGCGGTAGAACTCGCTCGCCACACCGCCGGCACGCCGGGGCTCGCCCATATCGACCGGCTGATCGGCGAGATCATCCGGATCGGTGCCACGACCGGCGCCCTTTTCCCCGGCGTATCGTCGCTCGGCGGGCTGATCGATGCCACGGTTGACTGGCTCGGCGGCACGCTGAAAGCGGACCCGGGAACGCCGGCGGCCGGGCTCGCCGAGATCGAACGCGGTGCCGCCATGCCGGAGACGCGTGCCGCCTTCGCGACACTGCTATGCACGGCACTGGCGCGGCCGTCGCCGATCGCATCCGGCGCGCCGGCCGAGGAGCTTGCGGCGCACACGCATTTGCTCGGCCGATTGCGGCGGATCAAGGCCGACTTTGGCGGTAGTTCGACCCTCGAAGCCCTCGCCAAACGCTTCGACAGGTTGTTGGCGCCCGAGGCGATAAACGTCCTGCTGAAACCGCATGCCAATCCTACCGCCCAGCTCCGCTGGTTGGTCGAGTTGCACGGCCGTTTGATCGGGCTGCGCAATCAGAAAACCATAGCCGGCCATATCGATCAGATGGCGTCCAATTCCCGGCATATCGACTCTTTGTTGCGCGAGCCGACACCATTGCTCGTGAAGCTGCGTGTCCTGGCCCAGCTACATGCCGTGATCGGGAAGGCTGGCTTCTCGCCGCCCATGCAGGACAGGCTGGCCCAGCCGGTCGAACAGGCCCATGCCGCCCTGGTCGGCCAATCGAAGCTGATGGAGCGCATCGACCAGAGCCCCGACATGGCCAGCCGGGCGGTCAAACTGATCGAATTGTGCAGTTCCGACATCCTGATCCCCGACGCCAATATGGCGGCGGCTAGGCAGCGCCTGAACCGCTATCTCAAGGACGCCAGCTTCCTCAGGAGCTATCTCGGCGATGACGACGCGACGGCGAAGGCGGAGAAGCTCGCCGCGCTGAAACGCAAGCTTTCGACGATCGGCATGGGCGGGGAATCGCTACAGGTCTAGTTTAGCCCCAATACTGCCCCCTGCCAGCCGCGTCCGGACCGGTTTGTCGATAGCGGTACTTGCATTGCGGATCGCTTTGCCTATGATCTGGCGCCACTTCGGGGTGCCTTGTCGCCTCGCACGCGGGAGTAGCTCAGGGGTAGAGCATCACGTTGCCAACGTGAGGGTCGAGGGTTCGAATCCCTTCTCCCGCTCCAATTAGCCGCGGCCGTCACCGCCCCCACCGATCCCAGTCACCGCCCGCTCGATCGCCAGGCGCACGGTTTCATCCCGCCACGGCCGAGCCGGCATGGTACATGCTAAGCGGATCCGCGGTACCGCCGGGGAGCATGCTAAGTGGATCGGCGGTACCGCCGGGGAGAAGGTGATCGGCGGTACCGCCGGGGAGAGTGACAGCCAGTGCCGAATCGATTTCCGGTGACGGTGACGCCGGCCGCATCCGCGCGCGCCATCGCGGCTTGGTGCGTCTACGACTGGGCCAACTCCGCCTTTCCGACCGTCATTCAGACCTTCGTCTTCAGTACCTATTTCACCATGGCGGTGGCGGCCTCGCCGGCCGCCGGCACGGCGCTCTGGGGCTGGGCGATGAGCGTCTCGGGCCTGGCCATCGCCCTCCTCGGGCCGGTCGCGGGCGCCATCGCCGACCATTCCGGCCGGCGCAAGCCATGGCTTGGCGTCCTCTCGGTTCTGTGCATCGTGGCGACGGCGTTTCTTTGGTTCACCCGGCCACAGGCCTCGGATGTCGCCTGGGCGCTGCTCTTTGTGATGCTCGCCAATTTCGCCTTCGAAATGGGCACGGTCTTCTACAACGCCATGCTGGCCGATTTGGCGCCCAAGGCGCGGGTCGGGCGCATTTCCGGCTGGGCCTGGGGTACGGGCTATGCGGGTGGCCTGGTCTGCCTCGTCGTCGCCCTCTTCGGTCTCGTTCAGGCCGAGCCGCCGCCCTTCGGCCTCGATCCCGACGCGGCCGAGCCGGTGCGCGCGACCGCCCTCTTTGTCGCACTCTGGTTCGCGGCGTTCGCCTGGCCGCTGTTCCTCTTTGTGCCCGACCGGCCGTCCCAAGGCCGGGCGGCGCTGGCCGCCATCCGTCTCGGGCTGGCCCAGCTTGGCGGCACGCTCCGGCATATCGGCCAGCACCCGAACATTCTCCGCTTCCTGGTCGCGCGGCTGTTTTATACCGACGGCCTCAATACGATTTTCGCCTTTGGCGGTATTTACGCGGCCGGCACGTTCGGCATGGGGGTGGCCGAGATCATCCAGTTCGGCATCGCCCTCAATGTCGCGGCCGGCATCGGCGCCGCGACGTTTGCCTGGATCGACGACCATATCGGCGGCAGGCGCACCGTCATGATCGCGCTCGTTGCCATGGCTGGCCTCGGCGTGCCGCTGCTGCTGGCCGAGAGTACGGACGTGTTCCTGCCGTTGGCGGTGATGCTCGGCCTGTTCATGGGGCCGGCCCAGGCGGCCAGCCGCTCGCTCATGGTGCGCTTGGCGCCGGCGGGCCTGGAGACCCAGATGTTCGGCCTTTTCGCGCTCTCCGGCCGCATCACGGGCTTCGTCGGACCGGCCTTGCTCGCCTGGGTGACGTTCGCGACCGATAGCCAGCGCCTCGGCATGGCGACGGCCCTCGCTTTGCTGGCGATCGGCGCTAGCGTGCTCGTCTCGGTGCGCGAGCCGGGGCGTTGACGCTCAACGCGCGCGGATGGGCTCTGTTGTAGACGGCGATGAGGGCCGCCATGTCGACCTCGGTGTAACGCTGGGTGGTCGAAAGCGATGCATGGCCGAGCAGCTCCTGGATGGTCCTGAGATCACCGCCGCCGGCCAGCAGATGGGTGGCGAAACTGTGTCGGAGCGCGTGCGGCGTCGCCGTTTCGGGAAGCCCGAGCAGCGCGCGCAAATGGCGCATCTGGCGCTGGGCCACGGCGGGGTTGAGCGGCCCGCCGCGCGCACCGATAAAGAGCGGCCCCACCGGCGGCAAGGGCAACGGGCAGTGCTCGACATAGTCACTAATGGCGACGCGCACCGCCGGCAGGATGGGCACCAGGCGTTGCTTGCGGCCTTTGCCGGTGACCACCATCTCGTCACCCGTTGGCGCCTCGCGGCGCTTGAGGCCGAGCGCCTCGCCGAGCCTGAGGCCAGCGCCGTAGAGCAGGGTGAACAGGGCGAGATCCCGGCGGCCGATCCAGGGCGCCTCGGGTTCTTCGCCCGCGAGCTTCAGGAGCGCGAGCGCGTCGTCGGCGCTGAGCGGCTTCGGCACCGAGTGCTTCAGGCGCGGCGAGCGGATCGGGCCAAGTGCGCGGGTCTCGGCCAGGCCCCGCCGATCGAGGAACCGGACGAAGCCGCGCACGGCCGAGAGGGCGCGGGCGCGCGACGTCGCCTCCAGACCTTGACCCGCCAGCCGGGCGAGCCAGGCGCGAATGTCGGCCGGCATGAGCCGGGCCATGTCGGGGAGCCCGGGTGCCCCACCCAGATGGTTGCCAAGGAAAGTCAGGAACCCCTCCACATCGCGGCCATAGGCGGCAACGGTGTGGGGCGAGGCGCGCCGTTCGCCGACCAGCCAGGCGCGCCAAGCGCCAACGGCATGGGCGAGGTCCGCCGCCGCGATGCTCACCCCCCGGACGGGCGGGGCGGCAGGTCGAGCAGGATGCGGATGCTGTGCTCGACCGTGCGCGCGAGGAAGGTGAGCAGCTCGGTGCCCTGCTTGGGCGAGAAGAAATTGCGCCGCCGGGAGCCGATGGCCAGCACCCCCCCCGGCCCGTCCCGGGAGATGTTCAGGCGCACCAGCGCCTGCGATCTCACCAGCCCGGCGGCCGGGCCGAACAGCCTGGGGTCGCCCGCCACGTCGTCATGTAGGGCCACTTCCCGCCCGGCGCCGATCATCTCGTCGATGGCGCCCGGTTGCAGAACGTAGACGCCGGCCTTGACGGCATGAGGCAGCACGTCGTTGCCGGCTTCGATGCAGAGCGTGACCACGTCGGCCCGCACCATGCCGGCCAGCTCATTGGTCACGATGTCGATGAAATGGTCGAAGCTTCGCGCCTTCAAGAGTGCCAGGACACCGGCATGGATGCGCGCCTGCACGGACAAGTTCGTTCGGCTCACCGTCACCAGGGACTTATAGGAGTCGCGCAGCCGCTCCAACTCGCGGCGCAGCCGTTCGGTAACGAACTGCTGCATGTCGACCACATTGTCGCCCTGCTCGCGGGCGGGCGGCATCAGCACGGCGAGCAGCTCGGGATGGCGAACCAGGAAATCCGGATGGGCGCGCAAATAGGCGGCCACCTCGTCGGCCGTGGCGGCGGCAACGGGAGACAGCAGGGTCGGTTCCGGCTCGTTGGCCATGGCTGTTTAACCGATCCCCTCAACCACCGCCGGCCGAACCGGCTTTGCGTCCACCGGCGGCGGCGGCGGCGTGCAGCGGCTCGACCGCGGCGCCATCGCCCAAGATGGATTGGCCGGTCTTTTGCCAGTCGGCAAGGAAAGCCGCCAGGCCCTTGTCGGTCAGCGGGTGGGCGAACAACTGGCGCAACACGGCGGGCGGCAGCGTTGCCACATGGGCGCCGAGCTTGGCCGCTTCGACCACATGCTGGGGATGGCGGACGGAGGCCACCAGCACCTCGGTCGTAAAGGCCGCATATTGGCGATAGATGGTGACGATTTCCTCGATCAGACCCATGCCAGCTTGGCCGACATCGTCGAGCCGGCCGACGAAGGGCGAGACGAACGCCGCACCCGCCTTGGCGGCCAGGATCGCCTGCGCCGCCGAGAAGCAGAGCGTCACATTGACCATGGCACCCTCGCGGCTCAAGACCTTGCAGGTCTTGAGCCCATCCATGGTGAGCGGCACCTTGACGGCGATGTTGGGCGCGAGGCGCGCCAGGCGCCGGCCCTCGGCCAGCATGGTCGCATGGTCGGTCGCCGCGACCTCCGCGCTGACCGGGCCCGGCACGATCTGGCAAATCTCGCGCACGACCGTGAAGAAGTCGCGCCCGGTCTTGGCGATCAGCGACGGGTTGGTGGTCACACCGTCCAAGAGGCCGGTCTCGGCGAGGTCACGAATCTCGGTCAAGTCGGCCGTATCCACGAAAAACTTCATCGCCGCCTTCCCCTCCAGCCGATTTCAAGGCCAAAGTGTAGCCCATGGTGCCGCCCCATACCAGTTCCATGGCTGAAAACATCGGCGATCCACAGCATATTGTGGGTGTATTGCTGCCGCTGCCCCTCGGCACGACCTATGATTATCGTGTGCCGGATGGCTTGGGGGTCGTGGCCGGCGACTTCGTCGAGGTGCCGCTTGGCAGCCGGCGGGTGGCGGGTGTCGTGTGGGGGCCGTCGTCCGGTGGGGCCGTCGCCGCCAACCGCCTGAAGGCCATCATCCGCCGCCTGGACGCGCCGGCCATGCCCGAAGCCATGCGGCGATTCGTCGACTGGGTGGCGCGCTACACCCTCAACCCGCCCGGCCTCGTGCTGCGCATGGCGATGGGCGTCAAGGGCGCGCTGGAGGCGCCCAAGCCTCGGATTGCCTATCGTGCGGTGCCCGATGTCGGATCCGAGGCGGGGCCGCGCCTGACACCGGCGCGCCGGCGCGTGCTGGCGGTGCTGGCGGATGGCCGAATGCTGCCGGCGAGCGAGCTGGCGCTGGCGGCGGGTGTCGGCGCCGGCGTGGTCCATGGCCTGATCGAGGTGGGCCTGCTCGCGGCCGAAAGCCTGCCCGAAGCCGGGGCGGCCTGGCCGGATGGCGCCGGGGCCGGTCCCGCCCTCTCGCCGGCCCAGGCGACCGCGGCCAAGGCACTCAGGGCTGCCGTGACGGCGGCCACCTGGTCGGCGACACTGCTCGACGGCGTGACCGGCGCCGGCAAGACCGAGGTCTATTTCGAGGCCGTGGCCGAGGCGCTCGCCCAACGCCGGCAGGTGCTCGTCCTGTTGCCGGAAATCGCGCTGACCGCCCAATGGCTCGACCGATTCACCCGGCGCTTCGCCGCCGCCCCGGCCGTCTGGCATTCCGATCTGGGTGCCGCCGAGCGGCGGGCCACCTGGCGCGCCGTGGCGGCGGGGCGAACCCCGGTCGTGGTCGGGGCGCGCTCGGCCCTCTTCCTGCCGTTTCCCGACCTCGGCCTGATCGTCGTCGACGAGGAGCATGAGGCCGCCTACAAGCAGGAAGACGGGGTGACCTATCATGCCCGCGACATGGCGGTGGTGCGGGCGCGCCTGGCCGACATTCCCGTGGCTCTGGTCTCGGCGACACCGGCGCTTGAGACCCTGGCGAATGTGGCGCGCGGTCGCTACGGCGTCCAGCATCTGCCGGACCGTCATGGCGGCGCCCGCTTGCCGGAGATCGCCTTGATCGACATGCGCCTGGAGCCGCCGGAGAGCGGCCGCTTCCTCTCGCCCAGACTGGTCGCCGCCTTGCAAGCGGCGCTGGTGGAGGGCGAGCAGGCGATGCTGTTCCTCAATCGCCGGGGCTACGCGCCGCTCACGCTCTGCCGGCATTGTGGCCATCGCTTGTGCTGCCCGAACTGCACGGCCTGGCTGGTGGAGCACCGCTACCTTGCGCGCCTCCAGTGCCACCATTGCGGCTATAGCATCGCCTTGCCGCCGGCCTGCCCGGCCTGCGCCGCCGAGGCGAGCCTCACCGCCTGCGGGCCCGGCGTGGAGCGCATCGCCGAGGAGGTGGCGGCGCTGGCGCCCGAGGCCCGGGTCGCCATCGTTACCAGCGACACGGTGACCGGCCCCCGCGCCGCGAGCGAACTCATCCGACGCATCGAGGCGCGCGAAATCGACGTGCTTATTGGCACCCAGATGCTGGCCAAGGGGCACCATTTCCCGCTGCTGACCCTGGTTGGCGTGGTCGATGCCGATCTCGGTCTTGGCGGCGGCGATCTCCGGGCGGGCGAGCGCACCTTCCAGCTTCTCTCCCAGGTGGCGGGGCGGGCGGGCCGCGCCGATCGGCCCGGCCGTGTGTTCCTCCAAACCTGGGAGCCCGAGCACCCGGTCATGCGGGCGCTCGCCGCCAACGATCGCGCCGGCTTCCTCGCGGCCGAAGGCGAGGGGAGGCGCGAGGCCGGCATGCCGCCCTATGGGCGCCTTGCGGCACTCATCCTCTCGAGCCCCGATGCGGGCGCGGCCGAGGCGGCGGCGAGGGCGCTCGCGCGCCGGGCGCCGCACGGGGCCGGCGTGCGGGTGCTGGGACCGGCGCCGGCCCCGTTGGCCGTTTTGCGTGGCGCCCATCGCTGGCGCCTCCTCTTGAAGGCGGAGCGCGACATCGATATTCAGGCGACGCTCCGCGACTGGCTCGCCGCCGTGCCGCCCCAACGCCGCGTCCGCCTCCAGGTCGACATCGACCCGATGAGCTTTCTTTGAGGCGACCGACGGCCGGGCACTGTCTCAGTTTGAAATCCGTCGCCCTTGACGAGGGTATGACCTGCCCCGGGTTTGCCGGAGGCTCCAACTCTTGAGAGGATGGAGCCATGGACAAGCGGCAAAGACAGAAGTTTTCGCCTGAAGTGCGCGCGCGTGCCGTGCGGATGGTGATCGAGCACCGGGGCGGTCACGCCTCGCATTGGGCAGCGATTGTTTCGATCGCGGCAAAAATCGGCTGCACGGATGCGCGGCACGTCTCGACCTCGCACGTCGAAAGCCATAACCAGAAGATGCGCCAGCACATGCGGCGCTTTACACGGCAGACGGCGGGGCATTCCAAGAAATTCGCGAACCACTGCCACGCGCTGGCGCTGTATTTCGCCTACTACAATTTCGTGAAGGTGAATTCGTCCAAGCGCATGAGCCCCGCCATGGCCGCCGGTATCGAGACACGGCTTTGGGATATGAAGGATATTGTGGAGTTCATGGACGCACGCGCTCCGAAGCCGGGTCCGCGCGGTCCCATAAGGGCCGGGAAAATTCAAAGTGAGACAGTGCCGACGGCCGAGGCCGGTTGCGCGGCTCAAACGACTATGTTACGAAACGGCCGCTTTGCCGGGGGCGGGCGAGTCCCTGCCCGCGGCGGACTGTTGCGCGACCGGCACTCTCGTCCGAGTGCGGACATTAGACATTAAGGTTGCATCGAGTGGCTTCCCAGGCAGAAGGCTATTCGGGACTGGCAGGGCGCTACGCCGGCGCGTTGTTCGACCTCGCCGATGAGCAGCGGTCGCTGGAGGCGGTTGCGGGCGATCTCGAACGCATCAAGGCGCTGTTGGCGGAAAGCGAGGATTTGCGCCGGCTGATCCGGAGCCCGATCCTCAAGCGCGACGAACAGGCGCGCGCGATCGGCGCGGTGCTGGCGGCGGCGGACATCGGCCAGGTCACCTGCAATTTCTGCGGCGTGGTGGCGCGCAACCGGCGGCTGTTCGCGCTGCCCGCCATGATCGATGCCTTCCTCGCCATTCTGGCCCGGCGCCGGGGCGAAATCAGCGCCGATGTGACCGCCGCCCGGCCGCTCTCGCCCGATCGGGTGGCGGCGGTGACCGAGGCGCTCCGCCGCGTCCTCGGCGCCAAGGTGGCCGTCAATCTCAGGGTCGACCCGGCGCTGCTGGGCGGCCTCGTCGTCAAGGTCGGGTCGCGCATGATCGACAGTTCGCTGCAAAGCAAGTTGCACCGCCTGCAACTCACCATGAAGGGGGTTGGCTGATGGACATTCGCGCCGCCGAGATTACGGCGATCCTCAAGAAAGAGATCGCCGGCTTCGGCACCGAGGCGGACGTGGCGGAGGTTGGCCAGGTGCTTTCGGTTGGCGATGGCGTCGCCCGCATCTACGGCCTCGACCAGGTGCAGGCCGGCGAGATGATCGAATTTGCCGACGGCACCAAGGGCATGGCCCTCAATCTCGAAACCGACAATGTGGGCGCCGTCATCTTCGGCGACGACCGCAGCATCCGGGAAGGCGGCATCGTCAAGCGCACCGGCGCCATCGTCGACGTGCCGGTCGGCAAGGGCCTCTTGGGCCGTGTCGTCGACGCGCTCGGCAATCCGATCGACGGCAAGGGGCCGATCGCCTCGAGCGAGCGGCGCGTGGTGGACGTGAAGGCGCCCGGCATCATTCCGCGCCGCTCGGTGCATGAGCCGGTGCAGACCGGCCTCAAGGCGCTCGATGCCCTGGTGCCGGTCGGCCGCGGCCAGCGCGAGCTGATCATCGGCGACCGGCAGACCGGCAAGACGGCGGTCGCCCTCGACACCATCATCAATCAGAAGCAGGCCAATCAGGGGACCGACGAGTCCAAGAAGCTCTATTGCATCTATGTGGCGATCGGCCAGAAGCGCTCGACCGTGGCCCAGGTGGTGCGCACGCTCGAGGAATACGGCGCGATGGACTACACCATCGTCGTCGCCGCCACGGCTTCCGATCCGGCACCCATGCAGTTCCTCGGGCCCTACGCGGGCTGCGCCATGGGCGAGTATTTCCGCGACAACGGCATGCACGCCCTGATCATCTATGACGATCTGACGAAGCAGGCGACCGCCTATCGCCAGATGTCGCTGCTGCTGCGCCGCCCGCCCGGCCGCGAGGCGTTTCCGGGCGACGTCTTCTACCTGCATTCGCGCCTCCTGGAGCGGGCGGCGAAGATGAGCCCGGATTTCGGCTCCGGCTCGCTGACGGCGCTCCCCGTGGTCGAGACCCAGGCCAACGACGTCTCGGCCTATATCCCAACCAATGTCATCTCGATCACCGACGGCCAGATCTTCCTCGAGACCACGCTGTTCTTCAAAGGCGTGCGCCCGGCGATCAATGTCGGCCTCTCGGTCAGCCGGGTCGGCTCTGCCGCCCAGATCAAGGCGATGAAGCAAGTGGCCGGGCGCATCAAGCTGGAGTTGGCCCAGTTCCGAGAGATGGAGGCCTTCTCCCAGTTCGCCTCCGACCTCGATGCCTCGACCCAGCGCCTGCTGAACCGGGGCTCGCGCCTGACCGAGATCCTGAAGCAGCCGCAATATCGCCCGCAGCCGGTCGAGGAGCAGGTGGTGTCGATTTTCGCCGGCGTGCGCGGCTATCTCGACCGCTTGGCGCTCGGGGACGTGAGTCGCTTCGAGGCGGCGATGTTGTCGGAGATCCGCGCCCGGCACGCCGACATCTTCGAGGAGATTCGCACCAAGCAGGAGCTTACTCCGGACCTGGAGAAACGGCTTTCGAGCGTCATCGAGGGCCTGGTCAAGACATTCACCTGATGGCCGGCACGAGACAGTTCGACAAGAGGGCCGAATGCCGAGCCTGAAGGACCTCCGCAACCGGATCGCCAGCGTCCGGGCCACCCGCAAGATCACGGCGGCCATGAAGATGGTCGCGGGCGCCAAGCTCCGCCGCGCCCAGGATCAGGCCGAGGCGGCCCGGCCCTATGCCGAGCGCATGGAACGCATGCTGGCCTCGCTCGGCGCCAGCCAGCAAACGCTGGCCGGGGCACCCCGGTTGCTGGCGGGTACCGGCGCCGACAAAGTGCATCTGGTCGTTGTCCTGACCGCCGATCGCGGCCTTTGCGGCGCCTTCAACAGCAACATCGTTCGCCAGGCGCGGCGCCTCATCCAGGACCTCGTCAATCAGGGCAAGACGGTCAAGATTTTCACGGTCGGACGGCGGGCGCGCGACCAGCTCCGCCGCACCCACCGCGACCGGCTGATCGAATCGCTTGAGAATGTCGGCCGCCGGCAGCTCGCCTTCAGCGACGCCGACGGCATCGGCCGGCGCCTCTTGGCCATGTTCGAGGCGGGCGAGTTCGATGTGGCGACCATGGTCTATGCCCGCTTTCGCTCGGCCATCAGCAATGTGGTCACCACCCAGCAATTGATCCCGGTGCCGTTGCCGGCGGCGGGTGCCGCCACCGGCGACGATCTCGGTGGCGCCGTTTATGAGTATGAGCCATCGGAAGAGGCGATCCTGCTCGAACTCTTGCCGCGCAACATCTCGGTGCAGCTCTACCGGGCGCTCCTCGAGAACGCGGCGAGCGAACAGGGTGCCCGCATGGTCGCCATGGACAATGCGACCCGCAACGCGGGCGATATGATCAATCGCCTTACCTTGACCTACAATCGCGCGCGCCAGGCCATGATCACCAAGGAACTGATCGAGATCATTTCCGGGGCCGAGGCGATTTAACAGCAGTCTGCCGAAGGAGTTGGCGAGCATGGCGAAGAACGTCGTCGGGCGGGTGACCCAAGTGCTGGGGGCCGTCGTGGACGTGCGGTTCGAGGGCGAGATTCCGGCGATCTTGAACGCGCTGCATATCAAGCGGCCGGCGAGCACGCTGGTGCTCGAGGTGGCGCAGCATTTGGGCGAGAGCACGGTGCGCACCATCGCCATGGATACGACCGACGGTCTGGTGCGCGGCACCGAGGCGGTCGATACCGGCGCCCCCATCACCGTGCCTGTCGGGCCCGAGACCTTGGGCCGCATTCTCAATGTGATCGGGGATCCCATCGACGAGCGCGGACCCGTGGGTCACACGCGCACCCGGCCGATCCACCGGGCCGCGCCCACCTTTGTCGAGCAGTCGACGGAAGCCGAACAGCTTATGACCGGCATCAAGGTGGTCGATCTGCTGACTCCCTATGTGAAGGGTGGCAAGATCGGCCTCTTCGGCGGTGCCGGCGTCGGCAAGACGGTGCTGATCATGGAGCTGATCAACAACATCGCCAAGGCGCATGGCGGCTACTCGGTGTTCGCCGGCGTGGGCGAGCGCACACGCGAAGGCAACGACCTCTATCACGAGATGATCGAGTCGGGCGTCATCAAGCTGGAGGGCGGCGGCTCCAAGGCGGCGCTGGTCTATGGTCAGATGAACGAGCCGCCGGGGGCGAGGGCGCGCGTCGGCCTCACCGGCCTGACGCTCGCGGAATATTTCCGCGACGACGAAGGCCAGGACGTGCTGCTCTTCATCGACAACATCTTCCGCTTCACCCAGGCGGGCTCGGAAGTCTCGGCACTCTTGGGCCGTATTCCCTCGGCGGTGGGATACCAGCCGACCCTCGGCACCGACATGGGTGCTTTGCAGGAACGCATTACGTCGACGACGAAGGGCTCGATCACCTCGGTGCAGGCGATCTATGTGCCGGCCGACGATCTGACCGACCCGGCGCCGGCCACGACCTTCTCGCATCTCGATGCGACGACGGTGCTCTCGCGCCAGATCGCCGAGCTCGGCATTTATCCGGCGGTCGACCCGCTCGACTCCACGTCGCGCATCCTCGACCCGCGCATCGTCGGCGAAGAACATTACCGCACGGCGCGCGAAGTGCAGCGCGTTCTCCAGACCTACAAATCGCTCCAGGACATCATCGCGATTCTAGGGATGGACGAACTCAGCGAAGAGGATAAGCTGGTGGTTGCGCGGGCGCGAAAGATCCAGCGCTTCCTGTCGCAGCCGTTCCATGTGGCCGAAGTGTTCACCGGCTCGCCGGGCGTGCTCGTCGCGGTGGAGGACACGATCAAGGGCTTCTCGGGTATCGTCCAAGGCCTGTATGACGATTTGCCGGAGGCCGCGTTCTACATGATCGGCACGATCGAGGAGGCGGTGGAGAAGGCGCGTCGCATGGCCGCCGAGGCCGCTTGAAGTTTGCGGCGGCGTGAGTGTGGAAGGTGAGGGACGCCGGATGGCTCGCCCCGACAAGGTTGCCTTCGAACTGGTATCGCCCGAGCGTCTCCTGGTCTCGGAAGCGGTCGACATGGTCGTTGTCCCCGGCACGGATGGCGATTTCGGCGTGCTGCCCGGCCATTCGCCGCTGCTCTCCACGGTCCGGCCGGGGGTGATCGACGTCTATCAGGGTCGCGAGGTGCGCCAGCGCATTTTCGTTGCCGGCGGCTTTGCCGAAGTGACACCTGGGCGCTGCACGGTGCTTGCCGAAGAGGCCATGCCGCTCAGCGAGATCGACCGGGGTGCCGTTGAAACCTCGCTTCGCGACGCCCAGAGCGATTTCCAGGATGCCAAGTCGGATGGCGAGCGGGCCCACGCCGAACGGCGCGCCGGCCTCGCCCAGGCGAAGCTCGACGCCTTGAAGCGCAACCCCGTCCACTGATCCCGCGACCGCCTCGACGGGGAGCTGCGCCGCCGCCGATTTTCCCTTACAATTGAAGTTGGAGCCGCGATCCTCGCGGTGACCCAGCACAAGCGGACGGTGGGGCCTATGACCGGTCACTGGACACTCGCCGACATAGCTTGGGATCGGTTCGATCCCGGCAAGGTAAGCCTGGATCTTCTCAGCATCGTCAAGGCGGCGGCGATGGTCGAGTCGAATGGCCGCGATTACGCCCGCTATCTGCGTGGCGTCTTTCCCGACGATCGCGCCTTCCAGGCCGCCGCCGACAATTGGGCCGACGAGGAGGTCCAGCATGGCGAGGCGCTCGGCCGCTGGGCGATGCTGGCCGATCCGAATTTCAGCTATGCGGAGAGCCTGCAAGTTTTCCGCGCCGGCTACCGGGTGCCGACCGGCGTCGATGGGTCCGTGCGCGGCTCGCGCACCGGCGAACTGATCGCGCGCTGCATGGTGGAGGTCGGCACCAGCTCCTATTACACGGCACTAGCCGAGGCGAGCGAGGAGCCGGTGCTCAGCGAGATCTGTCGGCGCATCGCGGCCGACGAACTGCGTCACTACCGGCTGTTCTACAAGAACATGAAGCGCTATCTCGACGTGGAGCAACTCGGGCTGCCGCGCCGCATCGCCGTTGCCGTCTCGCGCATCGCCGAGACCGAGGACGACGAACTCGCCTACGCCTATCATGCGGCCAATATGGCCGACCGCCCCTATGATCGGCGGGCGAGTTACCGCGCCTATTCGAGGCGCGCCTTCCCGCTCTACCGGCCCCGGCACCTCGACCGCGCCATCGGCATGATATTCAAGGCGGTGGGCCTGAAGCCCCAAGGCATGCTGCATCGGGCCATGACGCGGCTCGCCGCTTTTCTCGTCGGCAATCAGATCCGGCGCCTGGCGCGCGCCGCCGCCTGAGGGCGCTTGGCTCGGTGCGGCTGGTCAATTGGCCGTGGCGCCGGCCGCCTTCAGCACGGGCGTGATGCGGGCGACCTCGCTCTCGACCAGCTTCTGCAGGCCGGCCGGACCGCGATCGGCGCCGGCCGGGCCGGTGCTGCCGAGTTCGACGAAGCGCGCCTTGATGGTCTGGTCGTCATGGGCCTTGGCCAGCGCGGCCACCAGTGTGGCGACGATTTCCGGCGGCAGGCCCTTGGGTCCGACCATGCCGTTCCAGGCGCTGAAGATAAAGTCGACGCCCGCTTCTCCGGTGGTTGGCACGTCCGGCAGGCTTTCCAGGCGCGCGGTGGCCGCAATCGCGTAGGCCTTGATGCTGCCGCCCTGGATCTGCGGGATGACGTTGAGCGATTGGTCGACCATGTAGTCGATATGACCGCCGACCAGGTCGTTGAGCGCGGGGCCGGTGCCGCGATAGACGACCAGGTTGGGTTTCAGCCCGAAGAGATGGTTGAAGAGCGTGCCCGATACATGCGAGATCGAGCCGACGCCGGCATGGCCTTGGCTGGTGGTCGCTTGGTTGGCCTTGACGTAGGCGATGAAAGCCTTGAGGTCGCCCGCCGGCAGGCCCTTCTTCGACACGATCGCCTGGGGCGTGAAATTCACGATGCCGATCTGGGTGAAACTCTTGGCCGGGTCGTATTTGAGGTTGGCGTAAAGTGCGGGAGCGGCCGATTGCGTCCCCATGTTGCCGACGGCGATCGTGTAGCCATCGGGCTCCGCTTGCGCCGCGCGCGTCATGCCCGTGGTGCCGCCGGCGCCGCCCACATTCTCGACCACTAGCTGGCGGCCAAGCGTGCGCGACATATGCTCGCCGACGATGCGGGTGACGACATCGGTCGGCCCGCCAGCGGCAAACGGTACGATCACCGTGATCGGCTTGCTGGGGTAAGCGGTCTGCGCCAAGGCGCCGCCGAAGCCGGGGGAAACGAGGGCGGCGGCTAAGAAAAGTAGCAGACTTTTTCCCATGACTCGCCGCCTTTCGCGTGCGTGGACAGCCCGCATTATACCGCAATGATCCGACGCCGGGCTAGGTCGGCGATGGCGACCTTGTCGAGGCCGAGCTCGGCCAGAATCTCGGCGGTGTGGGCGCCAACCGCGGGTGGTTGCAGGCGGACACCCAGGTCGTGGCCGCCGATCTCCACCGGCAGGCCGGGCAACTTGCCGTGGCCGATACCCGGATAGACAATGTCCAGCATGCGGCCGCTGGCATTGAGATGGGGGTCGTCAAAGAGGTCCGACGGCTTGGCGACCGGCGAGAACGGGATACCGATCGCCTCGCAAACCGCCGCCATGTCGGCCAGGCTGCGATGTTTGACGATGTCGGCCACCAGCGGCAGCACCACCGACCGTTCCTTGACGCGCGCCTCGTTGGTGCCGTAACGCGGATCGGCCAGCAGGTCGTGGCGCTCGAAGCGCTCGCAGAAGCGGCGCCAGTGATTGTCGCTGGTGATGCCGATGAAGATCTGCTCGCCATCGGCCGTCTCGAAACATTCATAGACGGCCCAGGCGCCGCGCCGGGCCGGCATGGGCGCCAGGGCCTGGCCGGTCACCGTCTCGCCCGCCATGTGCTGGGCCATCAGAAAGGCCGTGGATTCAAACAGCGCGCTCTGGACCAGTTGGCCGCGCCCGGTGCGTTCGCGCTCACGCAGGGCCGCCTGGATCGCCACCACGGCGAAGGTGCCGCCCATGATGTCGATGACCGACGAGCCGGCGCGCAGCGGCCGTCCGGGCGGGCCCGTCATGTAGGCGAGGCCGGCCATGAACTGCACCACTTCATCGAGGGCCGGGCGATGCTCATAAGGGCCGGAGAGGAAACCCTTGAGCGCGCAAAAGATGAGGCCGGGATTGCGGGCCATCAATGCCTCGTGGCCGCAGCCGAGCCGTTGCATGGTGCCGGGCGCGAAATTCTCGATGACGATGTCGGCACTCTCGGCGAGGCGCAGCACCAAGGCAAGACCTTCCTCGCTCTTCACGTCCAGCGCCAGGCTCCGCTTGTTGCGGTTGAAGGCGCCGAAGAAGCCGGCGGCGAAGCCCGGCAGCCGGCGCGTCTTGTCGCCCTCGGGCGCGGGCTCGATCTTGATCACGTCGGCGCCAAGGTCGGCCAGGATCAGGCCGGCGCACGGCCCCATGATCGTCTGGCAGAACTCCAGCACCCGGAGCCCCGCGAGCGGCAACGGCGGCCGGCTGGTTGATGGGTCGTTCATGGGGAAGGCTGCCCTTGGTTGGTGTGGATCGCATCCCGTGTCGGCCAATTGGCGGCGCGGATGATTGCCTGAAACTCGGCCACCACCTCGCCATAAACGTCGCGCTTGAAGGGTACAACGAGATCCAAGAGCGCATCCACCGCGACCCAGCGCCAGGCATCGAATTCCGGATGGGCGGTGTCGACATGGATGTCGATATCCTCGCCGGTGAAGCGCAGCAGGAACCATTTTTGCGTCTGGCCGCGATAGCGCCCGCGCCAGAGGCGGTTGGCCAATCGGGGCGGCAAGTCATAGCGGTGCCAGTGGGCACTTTCGGCCACGATGACCGCCCGGTTCGTGCCGATCTCTTCGGCCATTTCGCGGAGTGCCGCTCGATGGGGTGCCTCGCCCGCGTCGATGCCGCCCTGGGGCATTTGCCAAGCGTTCCCGGTGCCGATCCGCCGCCCGACGAAGACCAGCCCGTCCCGGCGCGCCAGCATGACCCCGACACAGGGCCGATAATTGGCTTGCCCGCTCATCGTTCGGGCTGGCGGTCGACGACCGCCGAGATGGGTGCCAGGACCAGGCCGCGGCCTTCGAGTGTCTTGGCCCACAGCGTGATGCGCTCGATCGTCACCGGATAAGGCTGGCCAATGGTGACCGCGACGCCGGCGTCGCGCGCGATGCGCTCGATCTCCTTCAGGCGGAGGTCGATGGCATCGCGCGACGCCTCGACATCGAGGAAACGGTCATTGCTGGCCCGTGGCAGGCCGATTTCGCGCGCCATGCGCGGCGCCCGGCTGCGGCTCGCCGCGCGGCTGTCGAGATACAACAGGCCACGATCGCGCAAACTGGTCAGCACCGGCTTCAAATGCTCGTCCGACAATGTGAATCGCGACCCCAGATGATTGACGACCCCGACATAGCCCTGGGTGCGGCTCAGCACCCATTCCATGCGGTCGCGATTTTGGCGCGCGGTGAGCGTGGTGAGGAGGGTCTGCGGGCCGGGATCGACGGCCGGGAAGTTGACCGGCTCCATGGGCAGGTCGATCATGACTTCGTGTCCGCCCGCCCGCGCCAGGCGAATCCAATAGTCGAGATTGTCGCCATAGGGCTCGAAGCTCAGGGTCACTTCGGCCGGTAGCTGTTGTATGGCGGCGAGCGTGGCCGCGTGGCTCGGGCCCAGGCGATTGATGACCACGGCGACGCGCGGCGACGCCTTGGCCGCGTCGAACGGCCGCGCATAGACCTGCCAGGCCTGACGGCCGTCGATCGAGACCACCGGCAGCATGCCCTCGGAACCGCGCTCCACCAGGCTCGGATCGAAGTGGGTCGCGGCCGGCACGGGCGTGGCGACGGCATCCGCCGCCTGGCCGCGGGGCGGCGGCGTCGCTGAGGCTGGTGCCGCCGGTACGGGTGCCGCCGGTACGGGTGCCGCCGGTACGGGTGCCGGCTGGGCGGCGGCCGGGCTTGGCGGCGCCGGGCTTGGTGGCAGCGGCTGTTCGACGGCGGCGATCGTCACCTCGACGGCCGGTGTGTTCGATCCCGGCTCGTCGAGCAGCAACCACGCGGCGACACCGGCCATGCCCGTCAACAGCACGGCCCACGCCGTCAGCAAGGGTCCTTTGGCGCTCTGCCGTTCGCCCGTTGGCCGCTTAACCATGTCGACGCCCCGAGGCACGAGCCGTGGCCGGGGGACGGCCGATCAGTTGCTCGTCGTCGCGCGGGCCTTGAACAGGGAGACCCCGCGCAACAGGTCGAGCGCCCGCAGCAACTGATAATCCTCGCTGGTCGCCTGCGGCGCCTCGTCGCCGCTCGACGGCGCGGGTTGCTGGGCGGGCGCGGGGGGCGGCGCCGGGGCTTGATCCACCGGCTCTTCGGCGCCCTTGAGCGAGCCGCGCAAATCCCGCTCCCGCGTGCGGCTCGCCTGGGTCAGCGGCTCGATACGCGCCGGTTCGACGGCGATGTCCGGTTCGATTCCGGTTCCCTGAATCGAACGGCCCGAGGGCGTATAGTAGCGCGCCGTGGTCAGCCGGATGGCGCCATGGCCGGGTATCGGCACGATCGTCTGGACGGACCCCTTGCCGAACGACTTGGTGCCGAGAACGACCGCCCGGCGATGATCCTGCAAGGCGCCGGCCACGATCTCGGAGGCCGATGCCGAGCCGGCATTGATCAAGACCACCATCGGCAAGCCGTTGGTGATGTCCCCGGGCGTGGCATTGAAACGCTGGGCGTCGCGCTTGCGTCGACCGCGCGTCGAGACGATCTCGCCCTGATCGAGAAACGCGTCCGATACCGACACGGCCTGATCCAGGAGGCCGCCCGGATTGTTGCGCATGTCGAGGACGATACCGCGCATGTCCGCGCCGATTTCCTCGCGCAGCCGCTTGACCGCGCGCTCCAGGCCCGACTGGGTCTGCTCGCTGAACGAGGTGATGCGAACATAGCCGATATCTTTTTCGCGGCGCGAGCGGACGGACTGGACGCGGATGACGTCGCGGACCACGCTCACGTCGAACGGCGCCTGCTGGCCGCGGCGGAGCGTCAGCTTGAGTACGCTCTTCGGGGGCCCCCGCATCTTCTCGACCGCCTCGGCGAGCGTCAGGCCCTGCACGGGCTGGCCGTCGAGGTGGGTGATCAGGTCGCCGGGTTGCAGCCCGGCCCGCGCGGCCGGCGTCTCGTCAATTGGCGAGACCACCTTGACGAAGCCGCCTTCCATCGTCACCTCGATCCCGAGCCCGCCAAACTCGCCGCGGGTCTGGACCTGCATGTCCTGGAAGCTCTTCTGGTTCATGTAGCTCGAGTGCGGGTCGAGCGAGGAGAGCATGCCGTTGATGGCATTCTCGATCAGCTTCTCGTCGGTGACCTCTTCCACGTATTCGGAACGGACCCGTTCGAACACGTCACCGAAGAAATTCAGTTGCCGATAAGTGTCGGAGCCTTTGCTCTGGGCATCCGCCGGCATCGGCGACAGAGCCAGGAACGCCATCGTCAAGAGCGCCAGAAGCGTTCGACGCGCCATATCTACATCCTAGCCTTTTTGTGCCGCCAGCCAAGGCAGCGGGTTGATCGGTTGGCCGTGGTGGCGCAGTTCCATGTAGAGCCGCAACTCCCCACTGTCAGCCGCGCCCATGATGCCCACGGGTTCTCCAGCCAGCAAAATCTGGCCCGGACTGGCGGTGAGTCGGGACAAGCCCATAAGCAGCGAATGATAGTCGTCGCTATGCTCGATGATCAAGAGCAGCCCGTAGCCGCGAAACGGCCCAGCATACACGACTTTGCCATCGTAGGGTGCAACAACCTGCGCCAGCGCGCGGGTTGTCAGGGTCACGCCGCGACGGGCGCCGCCGGCGCCGGTCCCTTGCCCGTAACGCTCCACAATCTGTCCGGTTACCGGAGCGTGCACTCGGCCACGCGCCTGGCTGAACGAGGCGATCATACTGTCGCTAGGCGCCAGCTCGCTTGGGACCGGCTCTGGCGCGCGATCGCGGTCCGGCTGGCGCTTGGCTTGTTCGGCTTGGCGCGGGGCCGCCCGCCGGCGTTCGGCCTCGGCTTGACGTTCGGCCTTGGCTTGACGTTTGGCCTCGGCTTCGCGGTCGGCGACGAGGCGCTCGAGCAATTCCTTCAAGTCCTTGGCTTCGTCCGCCAACTGCGCGATCCGGCTCGCCATCTCGCGGGCGCGCTCGCCGGCCGCGTCGCGTTCCACCTGCTTGCGGGCGACCAGTGCCGCAAGCTCCGAGCGGCGCGCGTCCAGCCGATCCGTCGCCGACTGCAAGGCTTGGCGTTTCTGGCGGGTCGAGTCGAGGATCGGTGCCATCTCCTCCAAGGTGCCGCGAAGCTCGATCGCCGCCCGCTCGAGGGCCGGCACGATGCCGCGCAAGAGGGTGGCGCCCCGCACCGTGTCCAGCGGGTCGGTGGGCATGACCGCCATGGCCTCGGGGGGTTGGAGAGCCAGGCGCTGCAGGGCGGCGAGCGTATTGGCAAGCTGTTCGCGCCGGCTCGCGAGATCGGCCGCGAGCGCCGCCATTCGCCGGTCGAGCGCCGCCAGCTCCGCTTCGATGTCGCCGACGGCCTGTTCCTGGTCGTGGACAGCGCGGGCCGCGCCCACCATCGCCTGTTGTAGTTTCCGGACCTCGCGGGCGAGTTCCCGCGCCGCACTCTCCCGGTTGCGCTGCTCGCCGCGCTCGGCCTCGATGCTGCGTTCGAGACCGCGCAATTCCTCGCGAGCACGCTGCTCGTCCGGCCCGGCCCCGGACGCCGCCGTCGCGACAAGCAGGGAGAGGACAGCAATTACGGATTGGAACATGCTCTCAACCGGCCGCGCACGCCGCAACATATCCGATCGAACGGTGGATGGCACGCTATCTATTAGTCACTTTGGCTTCGTCACGGTGATAGGGATGGCCGGCAAGGATCTGCTGAGCGCGGTAGATCTGCTCGACCAGCATGACCCGTGCGAGCATGTGGGGCCAGGTCATGGCACCCAGCGAAAGGACGAAGTCGGCGGCCGCCAGGCGCTCCCGGTCGTGGCCATCCGCGCCGCCGATCAGAAAGGCCACATGGCCGGCGCCGTCGTCACGCCAGCGCGCGAGGCGTTTGGCGAAGGCGGCACTGGTCAATGGCTTGCCCAGGGCGTCGAGGACCACCCTGATAGATCCGGGCGGCACGGCGGCGGCGAGTAGGGCGCCTTCGCGGGCACGCCGTTCCGCTATGGCCAAGGGCTGGCGCAGGTCGATTTCGCGGAGCGCGATAGGCCAGGCAACGCGACGGGCATAGTCCTCATAGAGAGCCCGCCACGGGCCGGGCCGGGCTCGCCCGACCGCCGCAATGAGGAGACGCATGGCGCCACCTTGACACGGTGGGCTGCCCGGCGTCGACCCCGCGATTCACGTTGCCAGCATGATCGGGGCCAGGGATTATGCGCTTGCGATGGCTCGGCTAAGATTGATCGCGGCTGCGCGCGATCTAAATAGTCAAAAAACATTCGGTCGTACCGACCGATCACGCGGAGGACGACCCATGACCGTCCGGCTGCCAAACGGTAATATCATTGGCACCAGCGCACCGGACCGGATCGACAGCACCGGCGGGTTCACGACGAGCGGGCCGGATTCGGTCTTCGGCTTGGATGGCAACGACACCATCCTGGGCGGTGACAGCGGAGCGACCATCGCGACCGCCGATTTCCTGATTGGCGACGCCGGCGACGATCAGCTCTTCGGCGAGGGTGGCGTCGACGCGTTGTTCGGCCGGGTCGGCAACGACACCATGGATGGGGGTGCCGGCACCGACCTGATGTTCGGCGAGGAGGGCAACGACCGGCTGATCGGCGGCACCGGCCAGGACGCGCTGGTCGGCGGCGCCGGCGCGGATGTCTTCGTGCTGACGCCCGATGCCACCAATCAGAATCTCCAGGGCGTGTTCGATTTCAACCGCGCCGAGGGCGATAAATTCGAGTATTCCGCGTCCGCTTTTGGCAATGTGAGCGCCGCCGCCGTGGTGGCTGGACAGTTCAACCTCGTGGGCGAGGTCCTGTCGAACGGCGTCCTGATCCCGACGATCTACACGGGGGTCAATTTGGGCGGCGCCGGGCCGCTCCAGATCCTGCTGGTCGGCGGCAACCCGACCCTGATCGAGAGCGACTTCGTGGTGGTCGCCGGGACATCGCCACCGCCACCGCCAGCCGGGATAACGGGCACGGCGGGCCCCGACAATCTCTCGGGCACGGCGGGCCCGGACTTGTTGGACGGTCTTGGCGGCAACGATGTGCTGTCGGGTGGCGCCGGTGCCGATACGCTGTTGGGGGGCGATGGCGACGACCTGTTGCTGCCGGGTTCGGGCTCGAATCTGGCCGTTGGCGGCAACGGCAACGACACCATCGAGTCAGCATCCGGGAGCACGGACGACACCCTGCTGGGCGGCGACGGCAACGACACGATCTTCATAGGGACCTCCGGCCAGGCGCTGCTGGCGATCTCGGATCGCCTTGAGGTGGAGATATCGAATGCGGTCGTGGCGCGGATCGACGCCGGTGACGGCAACGATACGGTGGTGGCCAACGCGGCGGTGATCGGGTTGTTGAATACGTTCGACGTGGTGGGTGGCGGCGGCGCCGACCGCCTGCAACTTGGCCAGCCGGGGGCACCGGTCACGCAAACCCTGAGCCCGGCAAACTTCACCCGCTCCTCACAGTTTGAGGACTTGAACCTGACGACAAGCGGCGCGGTGACGCTCCAGCTCAACGACGCGGCGATTCAGCAGCTCACCGGAGGCGCGCCGCTCTCGGTGTCGATCACCTCGGCGTCGGTCGGCGCGATCATGATCGACCTGTCGGCGACAAGCGCGGCCTCGCGTCTCACTGTGTCCTCGAACAGCACGACGGCCACCACCACCGTGGTGAGCGGCGACGCCCAAGTGAGCATCGGCGGCGGCAGCGGCACGCCGCCCACCGTCAGGTCGCCGCCGCCGCCCACCGTCAGGCCGCCGCCGCCACCACCGCCACCGGACGAGGTGCCGGGAAATTCCTCCACCACGGTCACGCTCGCGGTGGGCGGATCGCTCACCGGGACGATCAGTCCCGCGAATGACAGCGACTGGTACCGCATGACCCTGTCGACGGGTGTCACCTATGTGATTAACCTGCAAGGAGCGGCCACCAACCAAGGCACCCACCCCGATCCCGTTATCGTGGTCCGCAACAGCGCCGGCACCCAGCTGTTCCAGGACGACGATTCCGGCGTCGGATTTAATGCGCTGTTAACGTTCACCGTTCCTTCCGCCGGCACCTATTTCGCCGAGGTCGTTTCCTTCGGCCAGACCTCCCAGACCGGCACCTTCACCTTGTCGCTGGCCCAGCGGTTGGCGCCGTCGCGCACCGACGCGCCACCGAGCGGCGATATGGTCGTCGACCTGGTGGGGATCATGGGTCAGACGGGCGATGCTATGTTGCGCTTGCCGCTATTCGGCGGCGAATAGGCGATCCGGCACACCCGGCCCAAGGCGCCGCGGCAGGCCGGCGTGCCACATCTTCGCCCAATACAGCGCCGACGACATGCTTATGGGTGCGCGGCGACGAGATACCGGGCTCGCCGATTGCCGGCGGCCATCTGGCGTCGCGATCGGATCGAGGCCACCATCGTCGCTTGGGGGATCGGTAACACGGGGGCTGCTCGATGACCGTCCGGAGCGCGAGCGGAAATATCATCGGCACGAGTGGGCGGGACCGGATCGACGGCACGTCGGGTTTATCACCGCCGGCCCGGACTCGGTCTTCGGCGGCGACGGCAACGACACCATCCTGGGCGGTAACAGCGGATCGGGAATCCCCGCTTCGGATTTCCTGATCGGCGACGCGGGCGACGACCAGCTCTTCGGCGAGGGTGGCGACGACGCACTCTTCGGGTGCGTCGGTAACGACAGCATGGACGGCGGCGCCGCCACGGACCTGATGTTCGGCGAGGACGGCAACGACCGCGTGGTGGGGGGTACGGGTCTCGACGCGCTGCTGGGGGGCGCCGGTGCCGACATTTTCGTGCTGACGCCGGAGCCGGGCAACCCGAACATCGAAGGCATCTTCGACTTCAACCGGGCCGAGGGCGACCGGATCGAGTTCTCGGCGGCGGCGTTCGCGGGAGTCGCCACGGCGGCCCAGGCGGTCGCGGGCCAGACCACGATTTCGGGCGGCGTGCTGGTGAACGGCCAGATCGTGCCGACGCTCTACACGGCGATCAATTTGGGGACGGCTTCGGCGCCGCAATTCCTGCTGGTCGGCGGCAACCCGGCGCTGATTGCCGGCGACTTCGTGGTGACCGGTGTGGGAACGTCGCCGCCGCCGCCGCCGACGGCAACGATGGCCACGGCGGGCGCCGACAATCTGACGGGCACGTCCGGCGCCGACCTGCTGGATGGACTCGCCGGCAACGACACGCTGTCCGGCCTCGCCGGCAACGACACGCTGATTGGGGGCGATGGCAACGACCGCCTGCTGCCCGGCGCGGGTGCCGATCTGGCGGACGGCGGGGCGGGTGACGATGTGATCGAGGGTACGCCCGATAGTCCGGACGATATTCTGTTGGGCGGTGCCGGCGACGACACGATCAGCCTCGTGGACCCGGGCTCGGCATTGTCGGCGTCAAATTCCGATCGCATCGAGACGGACGTGGCGGTGGCCACCGACGTGATCTTGAATCCCATCCTGTCGGTCGACTTGAGCAACGGCCTCGGGGCGCCGGGCGGTTTTTTCGATTCCCAATCGACCGTCGACTTCGAATCGGACGTGACGCTCAACCCCGACGATCACCGCAAGATACAAACGATCTCCGCCGCCATCACCGCCATAGGGTCGTCGGAGAATCAGATCGCGCGCGGCAACGGCAGAATAAACGGTTTTGAAAACCTGTCCGGGCTGTCGGATACGGATATTTCGATCTTTGCCCCGCAACTCGCGCGGTCGTTTATCGATATCTCCGGATTTCGATCGGGGGTCGTTGTGGGTTTTGTCGGATCGGACACCATCTTCGGCAGCAATGGGTCCGACATTCTCGCGGGTGGCCCCGGCAATGATTCGATCCGCGGCAATGGCGGGATGGATTTGATCCGTGGCGGGGCCGGCGCGGATCTCATCGACGGCGGCGCCGGCAACGACTCGACCGATGGCGGCGCGGGAACCGACATTTACAGGATCGATTTCTCGTCGTCGACGGCGGGCTCACTGATCAATGCCGCGGCGGGTGCCACCATCAATGGCGGCCAGGGTGACGTCGATACTATTGTCGGAATCGAGCGCTTCGACATCACCGGCGGCAGCGGTAACGACACGCTGATCGGTGGCGCCGGTTTCGACATTCTGATCGGCGGCCTCGGAAACGACTTTCTGGCCGGCGGACCGGGGAACTTCGATTTTCTGCAAGGCGGCGCGGGGGCGGACAGGTTCGTCCTCGGCGGCCTCGGCGACTCGGCCCTCGATGGCGGCGGATTTGGCGTCGACTTCATCAACGACTTCAACCAGCCCGAGGGCGACCGTTTCGCCGGGCCAGGCACCACGGGCATCGCCCGCCTATTCAATGCGGGTAGTGTCTCCGGCGCCAATCTCGGCGCGGCGGTGGCGGCGGCCTATGGCGACCGCGATCAGGCGACCGCCGGCGCCCAAGCCCTTGCCGCCAATCAGGCGGTGTTCTTCATCTTCAACGGCCGCGTTTATCTGGCGATCAATGACGATTCGGCCGCGTTCAACCAGGGCGGCGACGCCGTGCTCGACGTGACGGGGATCGTCGCCAAAGTGGGCGACGCGGTGCTCGGCACCCTGATCGCGGGCGACTATTTGCTGTAGGCAAAATCCCTGCCGTGCAACGGTCCGGTTGATTTCTTAAAAAGTAACGTAACAGCCCAGGTTCCCGTGCCGGTTTACGCGAGGCGGAGGGTTTTAGCGAGAACTGCGGGGTCGCGTGACAGGGCTTCGATGATGTTCCAGCCTTGCTTTCTTGCGGTAGAGATGAAGGAGCGGAGGGTCGCGAAGTCGCTCGCGC
>SHVR01000041.1 GCA_009694185.1 Alphaproteobacteria bacterium
CCAAGAAGGGTATCGTCAGTCATGGCGGGTGTGGCGCTTTCGGTGATCGGGGAGAAGCTCGCTTCGACAACGAATTTCTACACGATTTCAACGAATTAAGCTACATCCGCCAGCCTGAAATCAGACCCACCATCAATAATCCGGGCTAAGCCCCGGCAACGCTAGCTGGCCTTCTGCTGGAAGAATGGTCCCGGCAATCAATAATTGATACGGATTTGGAGCGCGCGTTCTGTCGCGGCACTTTTCTCGTATCTGCTTTAGCAGCGGCGCGGCCACATAGTATCGCCCGCGCTTTTCTCCAACTGGCACCAAGAATGCGGCCTCACAAAGTTTCTTGAGGTCGCGGCTAGCAATAACCTCAGAAACCTGTACTTCTTCGCGATAGCGACTGTTGCGCACTCTGTAGCCAAATGCCGCATCCATGAGGGCTCCCTGAACGCGCTCATCCAGGCCGGCTCGGTTTGCCACGATTTCGATTTCATCCCAAGTGCGCCCGATCTCTTGGTTCCTCTTAATCAGCGTCGCAGCCTGCTGATAGTGAGCGACCAAGCAAAATCGTACCCATGGAAGAGCATCGTTTTCGGGATGCCATGAGCCTTGCCCAACGTTCGCGAGAACGTCGTAGTAGGCTTGAGTATTTCGGCCGAGCCATTCCTCGATACTACAAAAGACAGGAGCCAATATACCGTCATGTGCGAGTACCAGCGTTTGAAGCGCCCGCGCCATCCGGCCATTCCCGTCCTTAAAGGGATGGATCATTGTGAGATTAAGGTGGGCAAGGGCCGCCCTAACCATCGGGTCTGCGACACTTGATTGTTTAATTTGCTCGGCTAACTCAGCCATTAGGCCCGGAACCATGGCGGAATCCGGCCCCTGGTAAACACGTTCTTGGTTTTCATCTCGAACCACGAAAATGGGTCCCGGTCGCCATTGCCCCGGAAGCTTGGTAAGATCGTAATTTATCATCATGTAATGTAAGCTTCTTATTAGTTGAATATTAATCTCAAAATGCGGATCGTTATGTGTGCGCATAATATAAGTCATAGCTATTCGATAGGAAATTAGGGCTCTTGTTGTCTCTTCTTTTAGAAAATCAGGGCGCTCATCGTCTACAACGGCAACCACTTCTGCCAAATCAGCATTTATTCCCTCTATACTATTTGATCCTTGCATAGCTCGTGCAAAAGTGTTGCGGCGCAAAAAGCCACTCCATCGACCTGGATTTTGGTCAATGTGGTGTCGCAAAGTGCTGCGCTGCTCATTGATCAGTTCGATCACCGCAGAGTCGGCCGCCTCAAGCTTTGGAAATTGGTAGATCATGTCGGTTATCTCGTTTTATATCGTCTATACGACGATATATAATTGACTTAACGACTAAGTCAATCTATATTTCCCGCATGAACCATGCTCCCTTCCGAGAAATGCGCCCAGGCTCTCCAGATGGCCGAGGGCATTTCACTCCGGGCGATCACTCGGCTCACCAGCACCAGCCGAACGACGTTTCTCTAGCTCTTGGCCAATGCCGGGCAGGCGTTTTCCGAGTACCAGGACCGCGCCCTAATGAACCTCCCATGCCGAACAATTTCGTGCGCATCCATCAGACGTTGCGGGTGACTCCAGCCATGGCCGCGAAGGTCACGCCCAAGCTTTGGGAAATGTCTGATCTGGTGAAAGTTCTAGAGGATTGGGAAGCGTCGGCGGACTGATGGCCACCCGTCAAACTGTACCACTACCCGGCCGCCGCTCAACGCTGCTGGCTGCGTGCCCACTCCGTGTATTTGGCGGCCTTGGCGTGCAGGTCCTGGTAGTATTTCCGATACTCGTCGCCCGTCATGACCTTGATGGCAAGGCCCGTATCTTCCATCTTCTTGACATGGTCGGCGTTCTCCATGGCCTTCGTGAAGGCGGCCTCCAGGCGTTTCACCACATTGGCGGGCACGCCCTTCGGCGCGGCGATGCCGCGGGTCGAGTTCGAGAGCACCGTTGGATAGCCGAGTTCGGGCGTCGTTGGCACGTCGGGCAGGAATTTGGAGCGCGCCGGGTCCATGACCGCGAGCGCCCGCACCTCGCCCGACTGCACCCGCTTGACGATGCCGCCCACATTGTCGAAGGCCACTTCCACATGATTGCCGAGAATGGCCGTCATCTGCTGGGCGCCGCCGTCGAAATGGACGATGCGGAACTGCACCTTGGCCGCTTCCTCCATCATCAGGATCGCCAGATGGTCGTCGCTCAGGATGCCGGTGGTGCAAGCGGTGATCTGGCCGGGCTTCTGGCGGGCTGCCTCGATCAGATCGCCCAGCGTCTTGTAGGGGCTGTCGGCCTTCAACCAGATGATACCGGCGTCGACCACCTGGTTGATGATCGGCGCGAAGGAATCCGCCTTGAACACCGCCTTGCGCTCGGGATCCAGAATGATGGTATTGAGGCCGGGCAGATTGATGAAGCCGAGGGTGTAGCCATCGGGTTTGGCGCGCGACATTTCGGTCCAGCCGACCTGACCGCCGGCCCCGGACTTGTTGACGACCACGATCGGTTGACCCAGTTCCTTCTCGGCGATGGACGCCACGATACGGGCACCGATGTCGGTGCTGCCACCGGCCGGGAACATCACCAGGAGTTGGATTGGCTTGGTCGGATATTCCGCGGCACCGGCGGCCGTCGCGATCAGAAGGGCAAGGACAGCGAGGCACCGAACCAGGGCACGTCCTAGAATCATCGGGGGTGTCCTTGGGGTTCTCGAAAAAGTCATTGGGCGTCCTCGCTGACGGCCTCGATCGCCTTCGGGCTGAACGCCACCGTCACGATGACGGCGGCCGCGATGGCCAGCAGGACCATCGCGATCGGCCGGTCGAGAAAGATGGCGAAGCTGCCGCCTGATATTTCAAGAGTGGTCCGGAGCGAGCGCTCCATGATCGGCCCCAGGATAAGGGCCAGGATCGCCGGCGCCAGGGGAAAGTCGAGCTTGCGCAGAAGATAGCCGACGACGCCGAAACCCAGCATCACCCAGACGTCGAACACACTCTGCTTCAGGCTATAGGCGCCGAGGATGCAGAACAGCAGCACGCCCGTGCAGAGATAGTGATAGGGCATGCGCAACAGCTTGGCCCAGAGACCGACCAGCGGCAGGTTGAGCGCCAGCAGGATCACATTGCCGATGAAGAAGCTGGCGATGATCGCCCAGACCAGATCGGGCCGTTCCTGGAAGAGGAAGGGACCCGGTGTCAGGCCGTTGATGATGAAAGCACCCATCAGGACGGCGATGGTGGGCGAGCTCGGTATGCCGAGCGCCAACAAGGGCACCATGGCGGCGTTGGCATAGGCATTGTTAGCCGTCTCCGGCGCCGCCACACCTTCGATGGCACCCTTGCCGAAGCGCTCCGGCGTCTTCGAGATTTTCTTCTCGAGAACATAGGCGAGGAAGGTCGGAATGACGGCGCCGACGCCCGGGATGAGGCCGAGCACGAAGCCGATGACCGTGCCGCGGCCGATCGATCCCGCGCAGTCGCGCATCTCCCGGCGGCTCGGGATGAGGCTGCTTATCCGCGTGCTGATCGGCTTGAGTAGCCTGGAATCGGCGGCCAGCATGAGTTCGCTGATGCCGAAGAGACCCATGGCCACGGGAATGAAGCCGACGCCATCGAGCAGGTCCTCGACGCCGAAGGTGAACCGGGGGGCACCGCGTACCGGGTCGATGCCAACCATGGCGATCAGCAAGCCGAACACCGTCATCAGAAGCGCGGCGGCCAGCGACTTGCCGGCGAGCCCGATGACGAGGCTGAGGCCCACCACCATCAGGGCGAAGAATTCGACCGGTCCGAATTTGAGCGCCAGTTGGGCGAGGGGAAGTGCGACGGCGGTCAAGGCGATGGTCGAGATGCAGCCGCCGATGAACGAGCCGATGGCGGCAACGGCCAGTGCCGTTCCGGCTCGGCCTTGCTTGGCCATCTCATAGCCGTCGATGCAGGTGATGACCGAAGCCGCCTCGCCGGGCACGTTGATCAGCACCGAGGTGATGGTGCCGCCATACATGGCGCCATAATAGATCGCGCAGAGCATGATGATGGCGCCGGTCGGATCGAGGTTGAAGGTAAGCGGGATGAGGATCGCCGTGCCGGCGGCGGGCCCCAGGCCCGGCAGCACGCCGATGAGCGTGCCGAGCACGCAACCGATCAGGGCGAAAGTCAGGTTGGTGGGTGTCGCCGCGGCCACGAAGCCGTTGGCAAGCAGCGCCAGCGTGTCCATGCGCCTAAATACCCAAGCGGCCGACGGGCAGCACCACGTCGAGCCAATTGTTGAAGACGTGATAGACGCCGAAGCTGCCGGTGACGGCAAACAGCGCCACCGCCCACCAGCGCCGCTCGCCCATGGCGAACAAGAGGCCGCCATTGAAGAGCAGCATGGCGAGGCGGAAGCCGAGCGGCTCCAGCAAGGCGGCGGTGACGGCAATCGAGGCGACGATGAGCGAAACCTGGCCAAGGGCCGGTCCCCGCGGCATGAGTGGGATCGCCGGCCCCTCGGGCCGGGTGCGATGGACCTCGACAAAGAGAATGAGCGACAAGAGGGCGCCCAGCAGCGCCAGCCAGAAGGGGAAAAAGCCCGGCCCCGGACCCAGCCGGTCCATCAAGGAAAGCTCGACCGACTGGTGGATGGTGAAGATGGAGAGCGCGAACAGCACGATTGTCGCGACCCGCCAGCCCCGGCGCATGGTGGCGGACATGGTCAATTCCTCCCCGGGTTCCAGCGTCGACTCAGCGCCGATTTCGGTCCGCTGTCATGCCTTGGTGACGACGATCTCGGCGTCGGCCGATGGCACCCGCGGCGAGCCGTCGGTCGCGGTATTGAAGCGCGGGATGGTCTGGCGCAGGTCGCTGGCAAGTGCCGGCTGCCCGACCGGATCGAGAGCCAGAAACGCCTTTCATGCCGCCCGGTCCTGGTCCCATGGGCCCGGAAACTGGCCCCGGCCCACGATATCGCTGTCGAAGACCCGTTCCTGGCGCGGCCACTGGTCGCGCGGGAGTTCGTAGGAAACTTCGACGCCGTTGCCGTCGGGATCGCGGAAATAGATGCCAAGCGAAATGCCATGGTCGCCGATATGGTCGATCTTCACACCCTTGTCCTTCAGGCGCTCATAGGCCTCTTTCAGATCGTCGAGGCTCGCCATCATGAAGGCGAAATGGTTGAGACCGACCTGCTTGGCGCGTGGACCGTCGGCGTCGTCACCCACTTGCATCAAGGCGACTTCATGGGACTGGTCGAGGTCGGCCGACATGAAGGCCGCGCGGCCCGGCCGGTAATGGTAGGTGTGCAGGCCCAGCACGTCCTGGTACCAGCGGTGTGAGCGCTCCACATCGCGCACATAGATGTTCACATGTCCCAGATATTTCGGCCGGTAGCTCATGGGGACCTCGTCTGGCAAGTGGTCGATCGGCGGCCATTATAGCCGATATCCTCTATGGCCTGAGTACGGATGTTGGCGGCGTCCAGGCGGTATCGAGGTCGAGGGGGTAGACGGGCCTAGGCAAGTGCCGAAAGTCGAAATTGGCGAGCACTTGCGAGGTGAGGCCCCTGGCGTCGACTTCGGTGATCTGCTCGTCCCGGAAGAACTCGTCGAAGCCCGCCCGGAAATGGCCGCGCGATTTCACCACGAGGGTCCGATAGTCCGGGATGGCGAGGCCGAAGGTCTCGAAATGCATGGGGTCGGCGCATTGCACCCGGCGGCTGATGACTGTCATGGTGATGTCGCCGAGGCGGACGGCGGCGGCCGGGCCTAGATTCTGGGCGCGGCCCGCCGCCACCCCGCGACGGCCGACGACGCGACCCGCCGAGAGGCCCAGCACCTCGATCTTGGCCGGTACCCGCCGACCGAAGTCGTCGGCATTGTCGGCGTTGAAAGTCACCTCGATCTTGGCGCCGATGCCGGCGGCGTGGCATTGGGATGCTACCGCGGCATCGACGAAATTCCCCATCAGCACCCGCTCCGCCTTGGCCTGGATCAGACCCTCCAGGAGGTCGGTCGCGTTGCCGCGCCCGCCGCCGCCCGGATTGTCGGCACAATCGGCAAGGCAGAGGACCGGTGGACCGGCCACCCGGCCCGCCGCCACGGCGCGTTCGATGGCACTACGCAGCGGCAGCAGGTGAACGAGAAAGCGTTCCCGCTCGGCCCAGAGCTGGCCGGCGAGCGTGCGCGCGGCCGCTGCCGCCTGTTCCGCCTTGCCATAGGCAATGATCGACATGCCGTTCTTCGGAATGTCGCCATAGACGAAGCCGCCCACGGCCGAGACCAGCGGCAGGTCCGGCCCCAGCATGGCCTGGCCGGCGTTGATGGCGTCGCAATAACCGCCCCGGGCGCTCAGAAGCGTGACCGAGGGGGCGACGATCGGCAGGCGGATGAAGGCTTTGGCCCAAGTCTCGCCAGCCAGGCGCCGGCGGATGAAATCGGCCGCGTCGGCCGCCCGCTCGCGCTGATCGACATGGGGGTTGGTGCGGTAGGAAATAATCGCATCGGCGCTGTCCACCATGCGCTCGCTGATGTTGGCGTGCAGGTCGATGGTGGCGATGACGGGGGTTTTCGGCCCGGCGATCTCGCGCACCAGGGCGTAGAGTTCGCCGTCGGGATCGGGGCCGTCGGTCGCCGTCATGGCGCCGTGATTGCTGATGTAGACCGCATCGAACGGAAGCTCGGTCGTGAGGCCGGCGCGAATCTTGGCGAGACATTCCCGGAAGAAGCCGGCTTCGATCGGGCCGCCCGGCTCGCAACTCGTCAACAGGATGGGGACCGGTTGCCAGGGGCCCGCCTTGTTCATCGCCTGGACGAAGCCCGGAATCTCGGCCGGCATGGCAGGCGCCGCTTTCAGTGCCTCCGCCATGATGGCCTCGCCCTCGAAATAGCAGGCGGCCCGGAAATCGGCGCCGGTCGTCACCGGCGCGAAGCGGTTGCTCTCCAGATGGATGCCGAGAATGGCGACGCGCGGATTGTCCTTGGCCATGGCGGCCCTCCGATCGGATCAAATTGTGGGCGGCGTCCAAACCATGTCGAGATCCAGGGGATATATCGGCCGCGGCAGATATTTGTACTTGTAGCGGCTCTGGACCGGCGTGGTCATGCCGCCCGCGTCGACCTCGTGGATGTTTTCGGGTGTCACGAACTCGTCGAAACCCGCCCGGAAATGCGCCAGCGACTTCACCACCAGGGTTCGAAACTCGGCAATCTTCAGGCCGAATGTCTCGAAATAGATCGGATCGGCGCATTGGATGCGCCGGCTGACCACCACCATGGTGAGACCGCCGCCCAGAATGGCGGCGCTGGGGCCGAGATTGACCGTGCGGCCTTCCGCAATGCCGCGCCGGCCGATGACCGGGCCCTCCGAAAGCGCCAGGACCTCGAGGCGGAGCTTCAAGTGCCGCGCGAACCGGTCGGCATTGGCGGTGTTGAAAGCAGCGTCGAAGCGGGCGCCAACGCCACGCTTGTGGCATTGGGCGGCGACCGCCGCGTCGACGAAATTACCCATGAGCACGCGTTCCGCCTTGGCCCGGATCAGTCCCTCGAGAATGTCGGTCGTGTTGCCGGGTCCGCCGCTGCCCGGATTGTCGGCGACGTCGGCCAGCAGGATGGTGGGTCCCGTAGCGCTCTCGCCATTGGCGACCGCCATGGCGATCGCCGTGTCGAGCGGCGTCAAGCTCTGGGCGAACCGTTCGCGCTCGGCCCATGCCCGTGCCGCGAGCCGTTGGGCGAGCTCATCCGGATGGCGGCCCCGCCCATAGGCGATGATCGCAAGCCCCGCCTTCGGCAGGTCGCCCCGGAAGAAGCCGCCCACCACCGAGACCAGGGCGATGTCCGGTCCGATCGCCCGCTCTCCCTCGGCGATCAGTTCGCCATAGAGGCCGCTTGCCGTTACCAGCTTGAGCGGCGGCGGGATGATGGGGAGGCGAATGAACGCCTTGGCCAGACGCTCGCCCGCCATCAGGCGGCGCAGCAGCGCGGCCGCCTCGACCGCCCGCTCGCGCTGGTCGATATGGGGATTGGTGCGGTAGGCAATGATGGCATCGACGCTCGCCACCATGCGCTGGCTGATATTGGCGTGCAGATCGAGGGTGGCGACGATCGGTATGCCCGATCCAACCAGGGCCCGGGTCATGGCGTAAATGTCGCCGTCGGGGTCGTGGCTGCCGGTTGTCGCCATGGCGCCATGGTTGCTGATATAGACCCCGTCGAGGGGACCCGCCGCCTTCAGGCTCGCCTGCATTTTGCCGATACAGGCATCGAAGAAGCCCTGCTCGACCGGGCCGCCGGGTTCGGTCGAGGTCAAGAGGATCGGCACGGGCTGCCAGGGTCCGGTCCTGTCCATGGCTTCGAGAAAGGCCGGGATTTCCGCCGGCATGGCTGGCGCCGGGCGCCGGGCCTCGGCCAGGATCGCCTCACCCTCGAAATAGCAGGCGGCGCGGAAATCGGCTTCGCCCGTGATCTTGACGAAACGATTGGTCTCCTGATGCATTCCCAGGATGGCGATGCGCGGTTCGGCGGCGGACATGGCGACACTCTCTTGCTGGACCGGGTGGCTTGCTCTTGCTGGACCGGGTGGCTTGCTGGACCGGGTGGCGACGGTACGGTGAATCCGGCGCGTTGCCATAGAGCCATCGTCGCAACCCTTCGAGTTTTCGTTTCAGCAACCCCCGACTCCAGGGGAAAGCCAAAGCAAAGCCAATAAGTCATTGAAAAAACACAAATCATGAAAAATATCATGAAAATGTGATGGACTTATCGAACGACATTTCTATAAAAACTATAACCGATTTGCCGCGGTTTGTCACCCGCCGAAGATGCGGTGTGGCCAAACTTCCGCATCACGACAGCCGGGGCGCACATTATAGTACACCCGCATCGCCACCAAAGCCGGCACTCGGACCGGCCGAGACGGCGATGGCCCGGGAGTTGAAGCGGGAGTTCGAGAGCGTGCCGGACAATCCCTATCCGATCGAGCTGACGGCGCCGGACATCGCGCCCTATCGGGCCGGCAATACCGGGGTCGACTATGTCACGGTCTTCGAGAGCGGCCAGGCTGGCCCGGATGTGGTTCTGGTCGCGCTGATGCATGGCAATGAAATCTGCGGCGCGGTGGCCCTCGACCGGCTGCTTCGCGAGGGCCCGCGCCCGAGCCGGGGGCGCCTGACGCTCGCTTTTGCCAACCATGCCGCCTTCGCTCGTTTCGATCCCCGCGACCCGACCGGTTCCAGGTTCGTCGATCAGGACCTGAACCGGGTCTGGTCGCCGGCGATCCTCGATGGGCCGGCCCAGAGCGTTGAACTCGCGCGGGCGCGCGAGCTTCGCCCGGTCTTCGATCGCGCGGACTATCTCCTCGACATCCACTCGATGCAGCATGGCACCCCGGCCTTGATGCTGGCGGGACTGCTCGAAAAAGGCCGCGCTCTCGCGCTGAGGGTTGCCTATCCCGCGCATATCATGTGCGACGCCGGGCACGCGGCCGGTTCCCGGCTCCGGGATTATGGCGGCTTCGGCGATCCGGCGAGCCCCAAGAACGCGCTTCTGGTCGAATGTGGCCAGCATTGGGCGCGCGTCAGCGCCGATGTCGCGATCGAGACCATGTTCCGCTTTCTGCTGGCACTCGCTGTGATCGACCCAGCGACCGCTCGCCAACATTTGAGCGCCGATCCGCCGGCTCCCAAGGTGATCGAGGTGACCGAGGCGGTGACGGCGGAGAGCGATCGCTTCGCCTTCGCTGCTCCCTATCGCGGCATGGAAGTGATCCCGAGGGCCGGCACGGTGCTGGGTCACGATGGCGAGCGGCCGATCGTGACACCCTATGATAGCTGCGTGCTGATCATGCCGTCGCGCCGGCTGGTGCGCGGCCAGACCGCGGTCAGGCTCGGTCGTTACGTCGATTGATAGTCGTTACCCCCATGCTGCCTGGAATTGGATCTCCCCATGTATGACCTCCTGAACGGGATGCGTATTGTCGAGGGCTCGGCCTTCGTCGCGGCGCCACTGGGCGGCATGACGCTGGCCCAGCTTGGCGCCGACGTGATCCGCTTCGATCAGATCGGCGGCGGCCTCGATAGCAAACGCTGGCCGGTCACGGCCAAGGGCGAGAGCCTCTATTGGGCCGGCCTCAACAAGGGCAAGCGTTCCTTCGCGGTCGATCTCCGCTCGGCCGAGGGCCAGGAACTGGTCACGGCGCTGATTACCGCGCCCGGCCCCGATGGCGGCATCTTTCTCACCAATCTGCCGGTGCGCGGCGCGCTGGGTTATGAGGCGCTCAGGGCGCGCCGGGCCGACGTGATCGCGGTCAATATCGTCGGCACCCGCGACGGCGCGGCGCAGGTGGATTACACGGTGAACGCGGCGGTGGGTTTTCCCATGGTGACGGGGCCGGCGGGTCATGTGGGGCCGGTCAACCAGGTGCTGCCGGCCTGGGACATCGCCACGGGCTATTCGGCGGCACTCGCGATTCTGGCGGCGGAGCGTCACCGCGCGCGTAAGGGTACCGGCCAGCTCGTCACCATTGCGCTCCTCGACATCGCCCTCGCCATGGCCGGGGCGCTCGGCTACTTGTCCGAGGTCGAGGTGGAAAATGTCGACCGGCCGCGCATTGGCAACCATATTTTTGGCACGTTCGGTTGCGATTTTCCGACCAAGGACGGGCGCCATGTCATGGTCTGCATCTTCACCAAGCGGCATCTCGACGCACTCGGCGAAGCGACGGGTACCAGCCAGGCATTGGCCCTGATCGAACGGGCCAAGGGCATCAACCTCGCCGACGAGGCGGAACGCTATCGTTGCCGGGACGAGATCGCGGCCCTGGTGCGGCCGTGGGCGGCGGCGCGCGCACTCGCCGAAATCCGCGCCGCCTTCGACAAGGCGGGCTGTCTTTGGGGTCCCTATCAGACCTTCCGCCAGCTCGTCGAGGAAGATCCGCGCTGCTCGCCCACCCACCCCATGTTCCAGCGCCTCGACCAGCCCGGAATCGGGCGCTATCTGGTGCCGGGCTCGCCGTTCGACTTTCGGGCATTGGCGCGTCTGCCGCCGAAGCCCGCCCCCCGGCTCGGCCAGCACACGGAAGAAATCCTGGCCGGCATCTTGCGCTTGCCTGCGAACGAGATCGCGCGCCTCTTCGACGCCAAGGTGGTGGCGGGGTAATTAGGCATACTCGGTCATGGCGTCCAACAGCCAGGCCACCAGATAGGGCCCGAAGGAAGGCCGCACATGGAGGCGGTATGTGGGCAGCGCATCGGTTTGCATCAACAGGATCTGCGCCCGGGCAAGGTTGGATTGGGCGCATTGGCCGGCGACGAAGGTTCGCGGGTGCAAATCGAGGCCACAGCCTTTCAGCAGTACCTGGCGCGCCTTGGGGCCGGTAAGTTCAAGCACGGCGCGGGCGGCGCCCACATCGACCAGCGCGGCGCGCAGCCCGGCCAGCGCCGGTCCAAGCGCCCGGGCGAGATTGCCCGCGCCGTCCTCGGGCTGAGTGAGGAGCCAATTGTCGGGGCCAAGCCAGAGGGCGACGCGCCCGCCCGCCTGCGTCGTGCCGTTCGGGATGAGCGGCAGGTCGAAGCCGATGGCCCCACGGACGGCCTGGAGGAAATCCGGGTTTGCCGGGTCGCCGCGCACTTCCACCTGATCGAGGAACGCGATCTCCCGGAGCGAGACGCGCGGCCCCGAGGCCGATTTCATCGGTTCGGCCAGGCCCTCCAAGGGCGCGCGACGGAGGCTTTTCTCAGTCATGCAGGCGATGTCCGTCCGGATCGTAGAAGCCCGGCAGCGTGATCGTCGCGGCGACGATCCCGGACTCTAGCGGCGCATACACCACGGTGCCGGCCCGCGTCCGCCCGCCCGCCACGAGTGCGAGCGCGAAGCCGCGGCCGAGTGTGGCACTCCAATAGCTCGAGGTCACATGGCCGATCATCGGCACCGGCGGCGCCCGCCTTGGCTCCAGCACCAGTTGCGCGCCTTCCGGCAGCACGGCTTGTCCGTCGAGCGGCAAGAGGCCGACCAGTTGTTTGCGGTCCGGCCGGATAATGTCGGCGCGCGCCAGCGAGCGGCGGCCGATGAAGTCCTTCCGCTTCGAGACGATCCAATCCATGCCGAGATCGAGGGGCGTCACCGTGCCGTCGGTCTCGTGCCCGACGACGATGAAGCCCTTCTCGGCGCGCAGCACATGCATGGTCTCGGTGCCGAAGGGGGCGATGCCATGGGCGGCACCCGCCGCCATAACGGATTCCCACACACCTCGGCCATGGGATGCCGGCACATTGATCTCATAGGACATCTCGCCCGTGAAGCTCACCCGGAAGACGCGCGCCGGCACCCCCGCGACCGTGGCTTCGCGCATGGCAAGGAACGGGAAATCCGCTTTCCCGAGGGCCAAGTCCGGGGCGAGATCGTGCAGCAGATCGCGGGCCTTCGGTCCGGCGATGGTAATTGTCGCCCATTGCTCGGTGACCGATGTGCAATAGACCTCGAGTTCCGGCCACTCCGTCTGCAACCACTCTTCCAGCCAATCGAGCACCCGGGCGGCATTTCCGGTGGTGGTGGTCATCAGGAAATGGTCGGGGCCAAGCCGTGTGGTGACGCCGTCGTCCATGACCATCCCGTCTTCCTTCAGCATCAGGCCATAGCGGCAGCGGCCTAGGCTGAGATTGCTGAAGAGATTGGTATAGACGCGGTCGAGAAAGCGGCCGGCGTCGGGGCCCTGGATATCGATCTTGCCGAGGGTCGAGGCATCGAGGACGCCGACTGCGTTGCGCACCGCCAGGCACTCGCGCCGGACGGCCCCGGCCATGTCTTCGTGGCCTTGCGGGAAATACCACGGCCGTTTCCATTGGCCGACATCCTCGAACACGGCACCTTCGCTCGCATGCCAGTCATGGATCGGCGTGACCCGCGCCGGATCGAGCAACGCACCCACATTGCGCCCGGCCATGGCGCCATAGGCAACGGGGGTGTAGGGCGGCCGGAAGGTGGTGGTGCCGATCGCCGCGATCGGTTTGGCGAGCGCCGCCGACAAGAGAGCGATGGCGTTGACATTGCCGGTCTTGCCCTGGTCGGTGCCGAGGCCGGCCGCGGTATAGCGCTTCATATGTTCGATGGCTTCGAAACCCTCGCGGGCGGCGAGGCGAACATCGGCATCGGTGACGTCTGCCTGGAAGTCGACGAAGGCTTTGCCCCTCTGGCCGGATCCGCCGGCCGGCTCAGGCACCGGCCAGAGGGGGGCAACGCCCAATCCCGCTTCGGCGTCGACATGTGGCGCCTCGGGTGCCCGGCCATCGCCGAAACCGGCATCGGCGGCGGCCTTGGCACCGGCCGCATAGCCTTCGCCGAGTGCGCCCGCCAGCGTCATGGTGCCGCCGGCGGCACCCGCCGAGCGTTCGGCCTGGTGGGAGACACCGGGCACGAAGGCGCCGAGCCCGGGATCGAAGGCAGGGCGCCCCCCGGACTGGCTGAAGAGATGAATGGCCGGGCTCCAGCCGCCGGACATGAGAACGAGATCGCAGGCGATCTCTTTCGCGTCGCCCCGGCCATCGAGCTTGACGATCCGGACACCCCGGACCGAACGTCTCCCCAGGGCACCCTGGATGACGGCGCCCGCGAACCGCTCGATGCCGAGTGCCTGGATCGTGTCATGGGCCTTGAGGGCGGCCTCCCAGCGTGCGTCGACGATGGCGAGAACCTGGATGCCCGCCGCCGCCAGGTCGAGTGCCGCGCCATAGGCGCTGTCATTGTTGGTCGCGATGACGGCGCGCCGACCGGCCAGCACACCGTAGCGATGGGCGTACGTGGCGGCGGCACCCGCCAGCATCACGCCGGGCCGGTCGTTGCCCGGGAAAATCAGCGGTCGCTCATGCGCACCGGTGGCGAGGACGACCTGCTTGGCGCGCACATGCCAGAGGCGCTCGCGGCTTCGGCCCGGCGTGCCGCTCGGTCCCAGGCGATCGGCGCGGCGTTCCAGGACCCCGAGCCAGTTATGGTCGTAATAGCCGAACACGGTGGCGCGGGTGAGGATGCGTGCCTCGGCGCAGCCCGCGAGTTCGCCCGCCATGGCGGCGACCCAGTCGGGCGCCGGCTGGCCCGCGATCAGCCGCGGACCGCCAAGCAGGCTGCCGCCCAGTTCCGTCTGTTCGTCGGCGAGCATGACGCGGGCACCGGTTCTGGCGGCAGCGCCCGCGGCGGCGAGGCCGGCGGGGCCGCCACCCGCCACGAGGACGTCCACATGGGCGTGCATATGGTCGTAAATGTCCGGGTCCGGTCCGCTGGGTGCCCGGCCGAGGCCGGCCATGCGCCGGATCAGCGGCTCATAGACCGATTGCCAGAAGCCGCCCGGGGCCATGAAGGTCTTGTAATAGAAGCCGGCCACCAGCAGCGGCGACAACAAGCCGGCGACCGCGCCGACATCATAGGCGGCCGACGGCCAGGCGTTGACGCTTCCGGCCACCAAGCCATCGCGCAGTTCGATCTCGGTCGCGCGCACATTGGGCTCGGCCCCGGCGCCCGTGCCAAGTTGGACGACCGCGTTGGGCTCTTCGGCGCCGGCCGAGAGGATGCCGCGCGGGCGGTGATATTTCTGGCTCCGGGCGATGATGCGAACGCCGTTCGCCATCAGCGCCGAGGCGAGCGTGTCGCCGGCATGACCCTGATAGCGGCGGCCGTCGAAGGTGAAGGACAGTTGGCGGGCGCGCTCGATCCGGCCGCCCGAGGCGCCGCGAAAAGGCTGGCTCATCCACCCTCGCCCGGCGGCGGCTTGCCCATTGGATAGACGGCCGTAATGACGTGGCTCACCGTGTCGCGCTCGACGTTGAACCAGCGCCGGCAGCCGGCCGCGTGCACCCAGCGCTCGCGGTGCCGGCCCTTTGGGTTTCGGCGCATGAAGAGATAGTCCGCCCAGGCCGCGTCATCAAGGGCATCCGGATCCTTGGGACGGGCGATATGGGCTTCGCCGCCGCAACGGAACTCGGTCTCGTCGCGCGGGCCGCACCAGGGGCAGGCGATCAGCAGCATGGCGCGTTCGCCATCTCAATGCGCCACGGCGGCGGCGCCATGCTCGTCGATCAAGGCGCCGGTGGTGAAGCGCTCGAGAGAGAAGGGCGCGGCCAGTGGATGCGGCGCGTCGTTGGCGATGGTGTGGGCGAAGACGAAGCCCGATCCCGGTGTCGCCTTGAAGCCGCCCGTACCCCAGCCGCCATTGAGATAGAGGCCATCGACCGGCAGCTTGCCGATAATAGGCGAGGCGTCGGGGCAGACATCGACGATGCCGCCCCAGCTCCGCATCATGCGCAAGCGGCTGAAGATCGGGAAGAGGGCGATGACAGCCCCCATCTGCGCCTCGATCACCGGAAACGAGCCGCGCTGGGCGTAGGAGTTGAAGCCGTCGATGCCGGCTCCCATCACCAGCTCGCCCTTGTCCGATTGGCTGACATAAACATGCACCGCGTTCGACATGACGACGCAATCCAGTACCGGCTTGATCGGCTCCGAGACCAGCGCTTGCAGGGGGTGACTCTCAATGGGCAGGCGAATGCCGGCCATCGCCGCCAGCACCGAATTATGGCCGGCGGCGACGATGCCGACCTTGCCCGCCTTGATGAAGCCCCGGCTAGTTTCGACGCCCGCGATGCGGCCGCCATTGCGCCGCAGCCCCGTCACCGCGCAGTTCTGGATGAGGTCGACGCCCCTGGCGTCGGCGGCCCGGGCGTATCCCCAGGCGACCGCGTCATGGCGGGCAACGCCGCCCCGGCGTTGCAGGGTGGCACCCAGCACGGGATAGCGCGCCCCGGCGTCGATGTTGAGGATCGGGCAGAACGCCCGCACCGCTGTTGGGTCGAGCCACTCGGCGTCGATGCCGTTCAGGCGGTTGGCATGGACGCGGCGGATCGCCTCGCGCCGATCGTGCAGGTTATGCGCCAGGTTGAGAACCCCGCGCTGGCTCAGCATGACGTTGAAGTTGAGGTCGCGGCTCAAGCCCTCCCAGAGCTTCAGGGAAAACTCGTAGATCGCCGCACTCTCGTCCCAGAGATAGTTGGAGCGGATGACCGTGGTGTTGCGCGCCGTGTTGCCGCCGCCAAGCCAGCCCTTCTCCAGCACCGCTACATTGGTGATGCCGTGTTCCTTGGCGAGATAATAGGCGGTGGCCAAGCCATGGCCGCCGCCGCCCACGATGACCGCGTCATAGGCCGGTTTGGGTTCGGGGTCGCGCCAGAGCCGAGGCCACGTCATGTGGCCGCCGAGCGCGTGGCGAGCAAGGGCGAGGATCGAGTAATTTGCCAAAGGCGTATCCGGCGCTGGCGGCATTCGCGGCCATCGTATCGAGGCGCCGGCCCGTGGCAAGGCTACTGACGGCGGTTGCTCGGCTCGTCGCTCGGCTGGCCGTTGACCACTTTCGCCCAGGTCGACCGGATAGCGGTGAGGAGTTCGCGTTCCTGGCCGGTGTCGATCTTGACGCTCGCCGTCATGCCGGCGCGCAGCGCGGGGCCATGCGGACGCTCTTCCAAGTCGATGCGCACCGGCAGGCGCTGGACGACCTTGACCCAGTTGCCGGTTGCGTTCTGGGGCGGCAGTACGGCGAACTCGGCGCCCGTCGCCGGGCTGATGCTGGCGACCCGCGCTTCCCATTCGATGCTCGGATAGGCATCGATCATAATGGTGGCGCGCTGGCCCACGCGCACATGGGTCAGTTCGGTTTCCTTCAAATTGGCCTCGACCCAGGCCGCGTCCGCGGCAACCAGGCTGAAGATCGGCGTGCGTTCCTTGATATGTTCGCCGACTTGCAGCTTGACGTTGGTCGCGATGCCGTTGGTCGGCGCCAGGACCACGCTGTAGGAGAGGTCGAGGGCGGCGCGGTCGCGCTTGGCGATCGCCTCGAGCATACGCGGGTGCCGTTCCGCCGGCATGTTGGGGTCGCCGCCGAGGGTGGCCAGGATGCGCAATTGCTGCGCCCGGATCTGGCGCACTCTTTCCCGCCCGACATTGAGCTCGTGCTGGGCCTCGTCATGTTTGACGGCCGTCCCCGCGCCGCGTTCGCGCAGGTCGGCAAGACGCCGGGCTTGCTGGTCCTGGAAGCGAACTTTCTCCTGGGCCTCGGCGAGTTCGATATGGGATTCCCCATAGCGCGCGCGCAAGGAATCGAGCTCGGCGCGCACCATGCCGATTTCCGCGTCGGCGCGCGCTTGGGCGAGCCGGAAGGGTTCGGTATCGATACGGAACAGCAAGTGACCGCCGCTCACCCGCTCATGGTCGTGCACGCCCACTTCGATGACCCGTCCCGCCACGTCGGCGCTGATCTGGATGATGTCGCTCTTCACATAGGCATTCTCGGTGGTGACGAATCGGCCCGAGGCCAGATAGGCATAGCCGCCGCCGGCCGCGAAGGCGAACGGCACCAGGATCAGCAGCACGAAACGAATGAGCCCCCGCATGCGGCGAAAGTTCATGACGCGGCACTCCCGGCGAGGGGAGCAAGTCCGGGCTCGTCGGTGACACCATTGCCGGGCTTGGGCACATCGGCCCCAAGCAGGCCGAGCAGGCGGCCTTTGACGAGCAGCAGCAGGTCGGAGATGCGCTCGCGTTCCCGGCCATCGAGATCGGACAGCGCGTCGTCCACGGTCGCGTGGGCGATCTCCTGGATGTTGCGGTGGACGCGGGACGCCTCGGCCGTCAGGTGGACACGGCGGATGCGCCGGTCGTTCGGGTCCGCTTGCCGCCTGATCCAGCCATTGTCCTCGAGGCGATCCAAGAGCCGGCCGGCGGTTGCCTTTTCGACTTCCATCATGTCGGCGAGTTCCGATTGGCTACAGCCGGGACGCCGGTACACGCGGGTGACCACCAACCATTGGGAACGTGTTAGGCCGACACGCCGGACGCGCCGGTCGAACTCGGTGCGCAGGAGACGCGCTACATCCGAGACGAGAAAGCCGAAATATCGCTCATCTTCGATCATGGGTGGGGGGCCGGGCCGTTAGTTGTCTAGCTTATGGTAACCTAGGTTAGTTAAATTTTCCCCAAAATGCAAGCCTCATTTCCTCATTTCCGGGCCAAGTCTCGCCGGTGGCCGGCGACAAGGGCGACACTCGCCGCGACGCAGCCGAGCGCGAAGACCCCATAGCCCGCGACGTAGCTGCCGGAGAGCGCGATCACCAGGCTCATGGCGGGGGGACCCACGGTGGTGGCCGAGAAGGTGATCGAGAGCACGCCGCCGGTGGCCTCGCCGACCATGCCCGCCGGGGCCTGGCGGGCGGTTTCGGCCAGGAACACGCCGTTCCAGGCGATCACCGTGGCGCCGATCGCGGCCGAGACGGCGAGGACGGCGTAGCTGGGCCAGCCCGCATTGAACGCCATGGCGAGCGCTATCGAGGCTGCCATGCCGAAACCGAGACCGGCCAACAGCGGCGAGGCCGCGACACCCCGGTCGGCGACATGACCCCAAAGCACCCGGCCGATGACGGCGGCGAGCTGAGCAACCGAGAGTGCCAGGCCCGCCTGGACCAGGGAATAGTCGGCGCGCTCGGCCAAGAAGGTGACATAGAAGGATGTGGTCGCCGTCTGCATGGCGGAGAAGGCGAGCGAGGTGAGCGCCAGGCGACGGAGGGCGGGATGGGCCCATACCAGGCGCAAGGGTCCGATCAGGGCAGCCGCCAAAAAAAAGGGCCGGCGCCGGCCGCGTAACTGGTCGAGGTCGCGGCGGAGAGGCTGAATTGCCAGCGCCAGCGCCAGGCATAGCCCGGCCGCCGCGAGCGCGGCCACCCGCCAGCCATAGGCGACGGCAAGCGGTGGCAGCATCAGGCCCGCGAGGGCGCCCCCCACGGGCACGCCCGACTGTTTCAGGGAAAAGATCAGCATCATCATGGCGGGTGGTGCCCGCCTGGAGAGGATGTCCGAACTCGCCGGCGTCAGCGGCCCATAACCGAAGCCCACCAGAAGCGCGCTCGCGGGTAGGAGCCAGGCCTCGCCCGTCGGCAGGATCGCGAGGCCAGCGCCACAGGAGAGCAGTGCCATCTGGGTCACTCGGATCGGCCCCCAGCGCGCCACCCAACCGCCGCTCAAGAGCGAGGCAATGGTGGCGCCGAGGAATATCAGGCCGGAATAGTGGCCGATATTGCTCGCCAGGATGCCATAGTCGGGTGCGGCCTCCGGCGCCAGCACCGGCAGCACGATACAGGCAAGCGCCCCCATGGCTTGCGCCCCGAGCGTGGCGGCGAGCGGAATGAAGATCGTGGGCACCTGCGGGACAGATTGATTGGCGATCAGGCGGGCAGGTGCGGCGATCCCTTGACACGCTCGCGCAATCGCCCGGCGGCGCGGGCCACGATTTTCGCCACCCGCTCCGGCGCGAATTCGAGTTGGGCGAGCGCGATGCCGATATCGAACACTTCGCCATAGCGGCGGATGCGGCCATCCACCAGGTCGAAATGCCCGATGCCCTCGAACACGACACGCTTACCGGGGGCTTCCTTCACTTTCGAGCGATAGCTGAATAGCCAGCGCGCATAGCCGTGCCGGCCATCGTCGATGGGATCGAGCATGTCCCACTTGAAGCCATCGCCATCGCGCCAAAAATAATCCTCCAGCATGGCCTTGATCGCGACCGGCCCCTGAAATTCGCCGTAGAAGGTGTCGTGGTAGATGCCATCGGGTGTGAAGATAGCGGCGAGGCGGGCGCCATTGCCGGTCTCGACGGCGGCCGTGAATTCACTGAGCAGATCGGCAAGCGCCATGGTTCGTTCTCCTAACCAGCGTTGGCCGCATTGTGGCAAGCTCCGCGCCCCGGCGGCAACAGGCGCCGTCGGGCCGATCGGGAAAGACCGCAATGCAAGCAGCCGAGACGATCAACCCGCGCAAGGGCATGGCGCTGCAAGTGCTGGCCTTTCTCTGTTTTGCCACCATGGACGCGTGCGCCAAGACGCTGGCGGGCGAACTGCCGGTCTTGGAAATTCTCTGGGGGCGTTACGTCTTCGGGCTGGTTTTCCTGGCACCGATCGTCTGGCGCATGCCCTTCCGACAGGTGGTGGCGACCGAGCGCCTCGCCTTGCAGATCACCCGCACCCTCTTGCTGGTGGTGGTGACCGGCGCGATTTTCACCGCGGTTGCCCATATCCCCCTGGCCGATGCGACCGCCATCGCCTTCGTCTCGCCCTTGCTGCTCACGGCGCTTTCGGTGGCGATCCTGGGCGAGCGGGTGGGCGTGCGCAGCTGGAGCGCCGTGCTGGTGGGCTTCGTGGGTGTCCTCATCATCATCCGGCCGGGCCTCTCGGTCACCCATTGGGCGACCTTCATGCCGCTCCTCTCGGCGCTGGCAATGGCCCTCTATCAGATCGCAACCCGGTCCTTGAGCCGGACCGATTCCAGCACGACGACCCTATTCTATACGGCGATCGGCGGTGTCGTGGTCACCAGCCTGGTCGTGCCATTCTTCTGGGTCACGCCCACACCGTTCGCCTGGGCGATGATGTTCGTCATGGGCTTTTTCGGTATCGTCAGCCATGTCTTTTTGATCGGAGCCTTCGTGCTCGCACCCGCCTCGGTGCTCGCACCCTTCGCCTATGCCCAACTGGTTGGTGCCTCGTTCTTTGGCTTTATCCTGTTCGGACATTTGCCCGATGGCCTGACCCTCCTGGGTGCGACGATCATCGTGGCGAGCGGCCTCTATGTCTGGTATCGCGAGGGCCGGGTGAAGGCCGCCGCCGGCCAGAACGCGGGTTAGCGCCCCGCCGCCGCCTTGTCGTAGCCGCGCTTGAAGTCGTGGATGGAGATGGCGCGCTCGCTCTCCAGCGCATCGTTCAGGATGTCGTAGACGACGCCCTCGCGCCCGGCCATGCAGAGATAGATGACGCCGCCCGTGTCGCCGCCGCTTTCATAATGCACGTTATCGCCGTCGCTGACCGCCCAGGCGCCGGCCTTGCGCCCGATATGCCGGTGGCCACCCTGGCCGTCGGGCTCGTACACATGATGCTCGCCCGCCAGAACGAAGGTTTTGGTCGGGCCTATGTGGCGGTGCATCATGCAAGCGCGGCCCGGCTCGAACTTCATCAGCCAGTCGACCGTCTCCGCCGCCACGTCGACGCCGAGGATGTGATAGTAGACGCCTTCCAACGCGCGGAATTGCCGCCAGGTAATCTCGCGTCCCTCGAAGGTAAAAGGTGTTCCCGTTGTCATGGCGTTGGTTTCCCTCCACTGGTTAGACGGGCTCGAGCGGCGCGTGCGGTCGCGTACCATGACAGATAATGCCGCCCCGATCGCCGATCGCGACACTGCCATAGCGCGCCGCATAGGCGGGGGGCAAGGGGCGGCCGACCGGCGGCGATAGCCAAAGCCGGAGCAAGTGGCGCTTCCGCTCGGGCTCGGGCCAATCCACATATTCGGTGCGGTCGTGCAGGATGGTGTGGTTGTGCACGAACTGCATGTCGCCCGGCCGAAACTCCATGTCGAGGCGGAGCTCGTCGTCATTGGCCAGGCGATCGAACTCGTCGAGCGCCGCCAGGTCTTGCGGCGTCAGGCGCGGCACTTCGGGGAAGCGCTGGCCGGATTCGATATAGCGCCGGGCATAGATGACCGAGAGGTGGCCCGCATGGCTGTTGAACACGGGGAGCGCGAAATAGGGCCGCTCGCCTTCCGGCACCTCGCCCCGCCGGTCGGTCGTCATGGGTCGGCAAAGCCGGAGCAACAGGTCCGGATGCTCGGCCGCCATGCGGTTATAGATGGTCATGGAGCTGACGATGCTACCGAGGCCGCCGGACTTCGCCGTCTTGAGGCATAAGAGGCCCACGATGTCGCAGGAATCCGTGTGGAACGTCTGGCGCTCGCGGGTCTGGTAGACACGCACATTGGGGTCCTTCACGTCCAGGCCCTGATCGCGAACATGACCCAGCAGATGGCCCTGGGCGTTCTGGGAACGCGCCTTGCCCAGATAGGCGCCGATGCCGAAATAGACCGTGGCGGCGCCCGCCATGTCGTAGCGCTCGACGGGAAGCCCACGCAGCAGAATGAAACCCCGACCGTTGAGAACCTCGTCCCGGATTGCGAGGAGGGCGGGCCCAAGGGTGGCCAGGGGAAAATTCCCGGCCGTGATGTCGGCGATATCGAGGCCCTTGGCCCGGACGGTCGCGAGTGCCGCGTCGATCTCGGCCAATTCCGGCGCCGTGAAGGGCCTGATCCAGTCGTCGCGGCGGCGCATCTGGGCGCCGGTCCAGGCCGAGGGGCCGGTGATCGGGCGATGGAGCGGATGCTGGACGGCGGCAACAGTGGCGGCGATGGTGGTCATGGCTCAGAGGCTCCGGGCGATGATGAGCTTCATGATCTCCGACGTGCCGGCGAAGATGCGCTGGATGCGGCTGTCGGCATAGAGCTGGGTAATCGGGAACTCCCACATATAGCCATAGCCACCATGCAGTTGCACGCCCTCGTCGACGACGCGGCCCTGCATCTCCGACATCCACAGCTTGGCGATGGCGGCGGTCGGGAGATCGAGCTTGCCGGCGCCCAATTCCGCGATGCAATGATCGACGAACACCCGGCCGATGACCGCCTGGGTCTTCATCTCGGCCAGCTTGAACTGGGTGTTCTGGAATTCGAAGATCTTCTTGCCGAAGGCCTCGCGCTGGCGCGTGTAATCGACCGTCCATTCGACCGCCATCTCGGCCGCCGCCGCCGCGCGTATGGCCGAGAGCAGGCGCTCGCGGGGTAGCTGCTCCATCAAATAGCGGAAGCCCTGATTCTCGTCGCCGAGCAGATTGGTCGCCGGCACGCGCACCTGGTCGAAGAACAATTCCGAGGTGTCCTGGGCCTTGAGGCCGAGCTTCTTCAGCTTGCGGCCGCGGGTGAAGCCCGGCCGGTCGCCTTCCACCAGGATCAGGCTGGTGCCTTTCGCCCCCTTGGCCGGGTCGGTCTTGACGACCACGATATAGAGGTCGGCCATCTGGCCATTGGTGATGAAGGTCTTCTGGCCGCTCACCACATAATGGTTGCCATCGCGGATTGCCGAGGTCTTGACCCCTTGCAGGTCGCTGCCGGTGCCGGGCTCGGTCATGCAGATGGCGCCGATGGTGGTGCCGGCGGCCATCCTCGGCAGCCAGTGGCGCTTCAGATCCTCGGAGCCATAGGTCTCGATATAGGGCGCCACGATGTCGTTGTGCAGGCCGAAGCCGAGGCCGGTTCCGTTGACCCGGGAGATCTCCTCGATCAGCACGGCGGCATAGGGAAAGTCGCCCCCGCCGCCGCCATACTCGGCCGATGTCGTCGGCAGCAGCAGACCCGTCTCGCCCGCCTTCAGCCAGACCTCGCGCGACACCTGGCCCGCTTCTTCCCATTTGGCGTGGTGGGGTGCGACTTCCCGCTCCATGAAGCGGCGGCAGGTCTCGCGAAAGAGATGATGCTCCTCGCGGAAGATCGCCCGGTCGGCGGCGGTCATGGGCTCTGTCCCTCCTGATTTGGGCGATGATCCTGGGCCAGCCCCGAGGCGTCAAGCGGCGCCGTCGCTTGTGTCGCGCGGGTGACAGCGGCCGGGCGCCCGGGCGATAGTAGCCGGGTGGCTGGCTTGGGGCGTGTTGGATGAGTGGGTGGCGTCGGCTGTGGCTCCTTGGACTGGTCTGGTGGCTGGCGGCCCCGGGGCCCGCGCTTGGCGACATGAAAGCGGGTGTCGCCGACTATGAGCAGGGCAAGTTCGAGGCGGCGATCCTTGCCTGGTTGCCGCTCGCCGAGGCTGGCCACACCGGCGCGCAGTTCAATATCGGGGTGATGTACTCGCGCGGCGAAGGTGTTGCTGTCGACCATGGCGAAGCCGTCCGCTGGTACCGGGCCGCGGCGGATGGCGGCTTTCTCCCGGCCATGTTCACACTCGGCCTCGTCTACCAATCGGGCCGAGGTATGCCTCCGGACATGGCGCAGGCGGTGCGCTGGTTCCGGTGGGCGGCCGAGGCGGGTTCGCCCGATGGCCAGTTCAGCCTGGGTGCCCTCTACCATCAGGGCGATGGAGTGCCGCGGGACATGGCGGAGGCGGTGCGCTGGTATCGGCGCGCGGCCGAACAGGGTCAACCCAGCGCCCAGAACAACCTCTCCGTCCGCTATGCCCGGGGCGAAGGTGTCGCGCGCGACCTGGTGCAGGCTTACCTCTGGACCAGCCTGGCGGCGGCGGCGGCACTGGGCGGGCCGGTCAGCGACGCCGCCAGCCGCAATCTCGATCTCTACGCCGCCGAAATGTCGGCTCGGGACCTGGCGCTGGCCGAGAAGCTGGTCCGCGACTGGCGCGCCAAGCCCGAGACCCCCAAGGGCACCGGGCGCGCCGCGGTTGCCGGGCCGTCGGGGGGCAATTTGGTTGCGACGGCCCAGGCGCTCCTGCAACAGCTCGGCTACGATCCGGGTACGCCGGACGGTAAGGCCGGTGCCAAGACTCGCCAGGCCGTGGCTAAATTCCAAGGTCGGGTCGGGATGCGGCCGGATGGCAAGATCACACCGGCCCTGGTGGAGCGGCTGCAAGCCGATGCATCGGGCGTCAAGGCGGTGCGTTGAGCGGCCCTGCTTTCCGCCAGAAACTCATGGCCGTGAATGGCGTGTGGCGCTAGTTTTGCGGCTTGCAAACCGGGAGGGGCCATGTTCGTCGTAAATCCGTTGCCGAAGCAGGTCGATGCCGACCTGATCGCCCTCTTGGAGAAAGCCGAGCCCGCGACCATCGGCCATTTCCTGGAATTCGGTTTCGTCGACCCCGAGGTGCGCGCGCATCTGCCCGACAAGCGGGTGGCCGGCACGGCCGTGACTTGCCGTTTTGCCGGCGTCGACAACACCATCGTCCATTATGCGCTGGGCCAGATTCGCCCGGGCGACTTCCTGGTGATCGACCGGGTGGGCGACCGGCGGCATGCCTGCGTCGGTGGGGCGGTGGTGTTCCAGGCGCGGGCGGCGGGCGCCAAGGGCATCGTCGTCGACGGGCCCGCGACCGACATTGGCGAAATCCGCGCCTACGGATTGCCGGTCTGGTCGCGCGGTCTCTCGACCATCACCGGTAAGCGTCTCTTCACCCAGGGCGAATTCTGTGTGCCGGTGCAAATTGGTGGTGCCGTGGTCGAGCCGGGAGATGCGATCTTGGCCGACGAGAATGGCGTCCTGGTCTTGAAGGTGCCGGAGGCCGCGGCCGCGGCCAAACGTGCCATCGAGATGCAGGCGGAAGAGGCCGCCATGCTCAAGCGCGTGGCGGCGGGCGAGCGCATGGCGGAGATCAACGGCACCAACCGGCGTGTCGCGGAGATCCTGGCGGCGCAGGCGGCCAAGCGTTAAGAGGGGCGACCATGACGATGGCATTTCAGCCCATCCAGGGCAGCTTCGGGATCGAGGTGGCCGGCGCCCCGCCCGACCTCGACATGGACGAGGCGGACTTTCGTCGGATCGAAGCTGCCTGGTATCGGGGTTCGTTCCTGCTGTTCCGTGGCCTTACCATGACACCCGCCCAGCATGTGGCGTTTACCAGACGGTTCGGGCCGCTGCATGTCCTGGTCGAGCAGGCGGCCTTCAACTTGGCCGATCACCCGGAAGTTCTGGTGGTCTCCAATGTCGAGGATGGCGGGCGCGCCGTGGGCTTGAAGCGCGCCGGCTGGGGCTGGCATTCCGATGGCGAAGACAAGCCGCTACCGAATGCGGGTTCGTTTCTGTATGCCCTGGAAGTGCCGCCCGAAGGTGGCGATACATTGTTCGCCGATTGCTATGCGGCCTATGCGGCGCTCGCCGATGACGTCCGGCGCCGGATCGCCGGCCGGCGCGCCTGCTTCAGCCGCGTGCGCATGCACCACATCAACTATCCGCATCTGGAGATGAACGACGTGCATCGCCGGACACCCGATTCATGGCACCCAATCGCGCGCCGTCACCCGCTGACCGGCCGGACGGCGCTCTATGTCGGGCGCTGGGCGGTCGAGATCGAGGGCATGGCGGCGGCCGATGGCGAGGCGCTGATCGACCAGCTCAAGAATTTCGCGGTTCGGCCGGAGTTCGTCTACCGGCACCGTTGGCGGGTGGGCGACGCGATCCTCTGGGACAATCGCTGCATGCAGCATTGCGCGACCGAATTCGACGATGCGCGTTACCGCCGGCTCATGTACCGCACCACCATCGAGGGCGAGCCGCCGCAGCTCGCGGTGGGTTAGAGTTCTGGCGCCACCAGCGGCCGGCAGTCATTGGCGAGCGTGAGCCTGGCGCCCGTGCGAGCCTGCAAATCGCTAAAGCTCAGCCCCGCGGCGATCTCGCGCGCCAGCATGCCCTGGGGCGTGATGTCGAGCACCGCCAAATTGGTGTAGACCCGGCGGACCACCTTGGCGGCGGTCAGTGGATAGAGGCAGCGCTCGACGATGCGGGGCTCGCCCTTCTTGGTGTTGTGCTCCATCAGGACGCGCACTTCCTTGGCGCCAAAGACCAGGTCCATGGCGCCGCCCACGATGGGTGCGCGAAATTCCTCGAGCGCGTCCCAATTGGCAAGGTCGCCCACCGCCGAGACCTGGAAGGCGCCAAGGATTGTGAAATCCAAATGGCCGCCCCGCATCATGGCGAAGGAGTCGGCGGAATCGAAAATCGCCGCGCCACGGATGAGCGTAACGCGCTGGCCGCCGGCATCGACCAAGCCCGGGTCTTCCTTGCCGGGGAGGGCGGCGGGACCGACGCCGAGGATACCGTTCTCGGACTGGAAAATGACCTCGCGGTCGGCCGGCACATGGTTCGAAACGTCCTGGGGCAGACCGATCCCGAGATTGACATAGACACCGTCGGCCAGGTCCTGGGCGGCGCGCCAGGCCATTTGCCTGCGCGTGAGTCCCTTGCTCATGTGACCTCCACCAGGCGATCGACGAAGACCCCGGGCGTGTGCGCATCCATGGGGGCGATGTCGCCGAGTTCCACGATCTTGTCGACTTCCGCGACCACCAGCGCGGCCGCCGTCGCCATGGCCGGGCCGAAATTTCGCTCGGCGTAACGATAGGAGAGATTGCCCCAGCGGTCGCCGCGCTCGGCGTGCAGCAAGGCGACATCGGCCGTGAGCGGCATTTCCAGGACATAGTCCCGGCCGGCAATGGCGCGGACCTCCTTGCCGGCGGCAAGCTTGGTGCCGACCCCGACCGGCGAATAGAAGCCGCCGAGACCGGCGCCCGCGCAGCGCATGCGCTCGACGAAAATGCCTTGCGGCACGATCTCGAATTCGACGCGGCCTGCCTTCCAGCCGGCCTCGAAGGGGGAGGGCTCGACACTGCGGCCCCGTCCGGAGCTCGCGATCAGCTTGGCGATGCGGCCGGCCGCGAACAGCTTCTGCATGGCGGAGTCCGCCCGGCCGGCGCCGTTGGCGATGATGGTGAGGCCGGTCGTGCCCCGTTCGAGGAGGGCGTTGAGCAGGGCCTCGGGCACGCCGGCGACGCCGAAGCCATGCACCATGATGCGGCACCCATCGGCGACGCCATCGAGGGCATCGGCGAGAGTCTGGACGCGCTTGTCGATCACCGCGGCACCTCAGACGATGCCGACGGCGTTGGCCGGCGAGCCGACGGCGCCCGGCAGGCGCAGCGGCTGGGCCGTCATGAAGAAACGGGTGCGGCCATTTTGCTCGAGCCAGCGGTTGAGGTCGGTCAGGAACCAGATCTCGCCGAGCGGCACGCCGAGCTTGAAGAGGCAATGCTGATGCAGCGGCGAATTGGCATAGCGTTCGCCTTTGCCGGGCAGCGCCGGCGATTGTTCGACCGCATAATTGTCGGCGATGAGGGCGGCGATGCCGCTGTCCGAGATCCATTGCAGCAGCCTGTCGTCGCGGCCGTTGAGCGTGGCGCAGGCGCGCGCCAGGGTTGGGCCGTCGGGCTTGCGGTCGAGCTCGATGATGACGTCGGCGAAACCGGTATAGAGGCACAGCATGTCGCCGGTCTCGACGGTCACCTTGTTCTTCTCCAGCGCCATCATGAAGTCGTCATAGCCGACGATCTTGCGCTCGCGGCCGAAATGGCGATGGAGGTCGAGCATCACGCCACGGCCCACCAGGCCCTTCTCGGCGAAGGTATCGATGCCGAGCTTCTGGGCACCCCGATATTCCGCCGGCCCGATCACGTCGGTGCCACCCCGATAGCCGTTGTAGTAGCGGATTTCGGGTTCGCCATCGCCATCGGCGTCGAAATACTGGCCCATGTGCGAGAAGCCATCCCATTGGGTCGAATATTGCAGGGTGAGCAGCACCCGGTCGTCGCAGCCGACATCCACATAGGCGGGGTTTTCCATGCGCATCGCGAAGTTGAAACGGGGCGTGCCGTCGGGCGATTGGGTCGGCTCGAGCTTCGGCGGATGGCGGCGCGCATTGAGCACGTTGCCGCCGGGCAGGTCGAGCGGCAGGCTGAGGCAGAAGGTCTGGCCGGTCTTGATTTCGCTTGCCGCCCGCATGACGCGCTCGGGTGTCAGAAGATTCAGCCGGCCAAGCTGGTCGTCGGGGCCGAAGTCGCCCCAGGTCGATCCTTCCGGACGTTGCTTCCAGCGTGGGTTCATGGCGTTCTCCGTTTCGTTGGTATCTTTTTCATCGCGTATGTCGGTACTAGAGCCTATCCCCCGGCGGCTCGACCAGTGCAAATTGTCTGGTGGCCTTGGCAACGCGGCGCCTAGCTGCTACCGGTTGGCCATTCCAATAATGTCGCGGGGGAGGAGACCCATGAACAATCCATTCAGCCTCGAAGGACGCCGGGTGCTGGTCACGGGCGCCGGCCAGGGCATCGGCCGCCGCGTCGCGGTGATGCTGGCGGGTCTCGGCGCCAAGGTGGCGGTGGTCGACGTGAACGGTGACAATGTCAACAGCATGGGCCAGGAACTCGGCAAAAGCGGAAAAATTTATCAGGGTAGCGTCACCGATCAATCGTTGATCGACCGCATGATCCAGGACATGGCCAAGGACTGGGGCGGCGTCGACGGCCTGTTCAACAATGCCGGCATCGTGCGCGCGGCAATGATCCACAAAATGAGCCGCGAACAGTGGGACGAAGTGATCAACGTCAATCTGACGGGCGTCTATCTCTGCCTCCAATCGGTCGGCCGGCAGATGATGAAGCAGGCCGAGGCGCCGGACGCCAAAGTCTGCAACGGCCAGATCGTCAACGTGTCGTCGATCGCCGGCACGCGCGGCACCATCGGCCAGATCAACTACGGCGCCGCCAAGGCGGGCGTGCTCGGCATTACCATGAGTGCCGCCAGGGAGTGGGCGCGCTATGGCATTTGCGTCAATTCGGTCGCCTTCGGCACGGTGGTGACGCCGATGACGGAAGTGGTGCGCGGACCTAAGTTTGCCGCCCAGACGCTGGCCAGCATCCCGATCGGCCGCTATGCCGAGACCGAAGATGTGGCGCCGAGCGTCTGTTTTCTCCTCTCCGCCGGCTCGACCTACATCACGGGCAAGAACCTGACGATCGATGGCGGTATCACCGCCATGTGAGCGCATGGCCGGTTTGGGGATAAGGCGCCGTCGTGCCGCTTGCGTTGGGCTGGGGCGGTCCCTATAGTCGCCGGCCCGGCTCGAAGTAGGGCCAGAGCGACCCACGGGTTGCGGCCGTTAATGGACAAGTTGATAGATGGAAGGGATGCGCGGGCGGCGGTGCTGGCGTTGAGACGCTAGGACTGTTGCGAGCGTGTCCTTTGATACGAACCTAGAAGCCCAGAGGTGGCTTTGGGTTGCCCTGTGTTGGGGCGGCCTTGAG
>SHVR01000042.1 GCA_009694185.1 Alphaproteobacteria bacterium
GTTCAATCACCGCCGGCTCCTGGAGCCTATCGGCAATATCCCGCCGGCCGAAGCCGAGCAACGCTACTACGCCATGCTGGAGCAGCCAGCCATGGCGGCCTGACTCAAACCAAACAGCCTCCGGCAAACCCGGGGCGGTTCAGTGAACGCCACCAAGCCGGATGCGATCATCACCATTGGCGAAGACGCATTGCGGGCGGTTAAGAAGGCGACGAGCACACTGCCGATTGTTTCGTTCGGCCCTGACTCCGTGGCACTGGGTTTTGCCGCAAGTCTTGCCCGTCCCGGCGGCAACGTCACCGGCGTCGCGAGCCTGACAGCCGAGCTTGATGCCAAGCGATTACACATGCTTTACGAAGCGATGCCGGGGGTACGACGAGTGGCCGGCCTGTTCCCGGCGCGCTCGACATCACTCAACGCGAGCGAACCGGAGATGCGCCGGGTGGCGGCGGCATCCGGTATCGAGCTCATCGTGGTCACGGTCGACGGCCCCGATGACTACAAGGCGGGTTTTGCCCGGATGCGCGCGAGTGCCGCCGAGGCACTGGTGATAACGTCATACGCACAATTCAATCGTGACATGGAAGCGCTAGCCACGCTCGCCCTTAGCCAGCGTCTACCGACGGTTTGCCCTTGGGCCGATAATGCCGAGGATGGCTGTCTCCTCGGTTACGGCCCGAATTTTTCCGCACTTCGCGGACGCTTGGTGGAACAGGTTGTCCGCATCTTCGGTGGCGCCATGCCCGCCGATTTGCCGATCGAACAGCCGGCGGTGTTTGAGTTGGCCGTCAACCTGAAGACCGCCAAGGCGCTCGGCGTCACCCTGCCGGAATTGATCTTCGTCCTTGCCGATGAGTTGATCGAGTAACGACATTCACATTACGGCCCGCGTACTCGTTCGACCAGAAACCCGCGCGAGCGTTTCGCGGGCACGCGCCTGCCATTGAGCCGCCACGCGATGACGCTGAGGCCGTATTCAAAGCGCCGATGTGCCCTGGCTTGTGCAATCCCGAACCGCCAGCAGATCGGCTTCCACGGCGTTCCTTCGGCGCGCGCCCAGACGAGCTTCGCGTCCTCGGGCTCCAGCCAGGTGAGTCACGGCAGCGCCGCTTCCATGCGGCTGATCGCGGTTTATACATACCAAATTGACCTTGCGTGCCTTTATGTGTATGTTTTCTACATACTATGTGGGCCGTTCCATGCCGCCCAAGGGCCTTTCGAGCCGGCATGTGATTCGCATGCTCCGCGAGGATGGCTGGGCGCATATCGGAACCGAGGGTAGCCACTGGCAATTCAAGCACCCGATGAAGCCAGGCCGGGTCACGGTTCAGCATCCCCGCAGGGACCTGCCCAAATGGATATTGCGGAGCATCTATGATCAAGCCGGATGGGAGTGGATGAGATGAAGCGCTATCTCGCTTTCCTGCACCCGGACGCCACCGGTGGATATGGCGTCGCGTTTCCCGATTTCCCTGGCTGCGTCTCGGCTGGCGACAGCCTGCCGGAAGCCATCGACCAGGCCGCGCGGGCGCTTCGGTTCCACGTCGACGGCATGATCGAGGACGGGACGATCATCCCGGAACCGCGCGACGTGAACATGCTGCGAGACAGTCCGCGCCACGGCGATGAGCTGCGCGAGGCGGTCATCGTGCCGGTCCCGCTGCTGCCACCAAGGGGGAAGGCCGTCCGCGTCAACATCACCGTCGACCAAAACTTGCTGCGGGCGATCGACACCACGGCGACCGAGCGCGGCCTCTCGCGGTCGGCCTTCATCGCCGAGGCCTCTCGGCGGATGTTGGAAGACGTGGTGTGACGTGCTCGGTGCATCGCGCGACTCGCTCGTGTCGATAGCGCGTGACAAGCCGAGGCGGAGAGCGTATGGTTACAACCACACGACATTGCGATACGGAATATAATTTTGATACTATTTTTTTTACTATTTATGTTTATCAATCACTTATTGGGTTTTCTTTGGCTTTCCACGGGGACCTATTATGTCGATAAACGAAAGGACGATGGTTTGTGGCAATTGATCGACCGCCTGGCGACCGCCGACCGGGGTGCCGCATCGCAAACGGCGGCATGACCCAAGAAAGCTGCGCGGCCAGCAGCGCTGCCGTAACATCCGAGGGTTCGGTGCGAGGGAATGGGTAAGCCATGGTCGACGTTCCGCGCGGTGTCAACGATTGGGGTGGCGGGACGGCCGGCGCCGTCGACCGCGACGAGCATGATCTCTCGCTCTATGAGAAGCGGGTCGATGCGTTGCTGATGTTGGTCGCCAATTCCGGTCGCGACATCGTGGTCGACAGCCATCGCCGCGCCCAGGAAGCGTTGAGCCGCGAAGACTATGACAAGTTCGCTTATTACGACCGCTGGATCGTGGCCCTGCGCCAGAATCTGGTGGAGGCGGGCGTCTTCTCCGAGGCCGAGGTTCAGGCGAAGTTGGCCTCCGTCATGGCGCGGCACGCCGAGCCAGACGCGGCCGCGCCATGACCGTCCGGGGCAATGTCGCCTTCCGCTTCAAGCCGGGCGACCGCGTGCGGGTCGACACCCGCATCCCAACCGGCCATTGCCGCACGCCCTTTTATCTCCGCGGCAAGGTCGGCACCGTTGTGCTTGTGCATGGTGCCTTCCGCAATCCCGAGGATCTGGCCTATTACCGTCCCGGCCTGCCGGAACTGCCGCTTTACATGGTGCGGTTTCCCCAGGCTCATGTCTGGTTGGATTATGTCGGCCCGTCTGGCGATACGGTCGCGGCCGATCTCTATGAACACTGGCTGACCCCGGTTGCAGCAGGAGTGCGCGATGCACGGTGAGCACGACCACCACGATCATGGGCACGACCATGACCACGACGCGCATGACGCCATCGAAGCGGATGCGCGCCCGCCCACCGAGTTCGAGATGCTGGAACAGGCGATCCGCGAACTCCTGATCGAGAAGGGGATCGTGACGGCGGCCGAAATCCAGCGCCAGATTGACGACATGGATTCGCGCACACCCATGCACGGCCAGAAGATCGTGGCCCGGGCCTGGAGCGACCCGGCGTTCAAGGGCCGCCTCTTGGCCAACGCCAAGCGGGTGATCCATGACGAATTTGGCATCGACCTGGAGCGGAGCCCCGAGGTGATGGCGGTCGAAAATAGCGCCGGCCTGCATCACATGATCGTCTGCACGCTCTGCTCCTGCTATCCGCGCCTGGTGCTCGGTATTCCACCCGCCTGGTACAAGAAGAAGGCCTATCGCTCGCGCGCCGTGAAGGAGCCGCGCCAGGTGCTGGCGGAGTTCGGCACGGTGCTGCCCGATGACACCGAGATCCGGGTGCTCGATAGCACGGCGGATCTCCGCTACATCGTCATCCCGCGGCGGCCCCAGGGGACCGAAGGCTGGTCGGAAGAACGCCTCGCCGCGCTCGTCACCCGCGATGCCATGATCGGCGTCACCGAGGCGCGCACTCCGGCGACTGACCCTCATAGGGAGGCCCCCGCTGTGGGATAGGGCTGAACGTGCTCATGTGCCGCCCCGAGGAATGACCGGCAGTTGCCTTGCGCCATGGCGGGCGGCTGAGCGAGGTCAGAGCCAATCCGGCGCCGGCAAGCCCTTCTCCTTGAGGAAGGCGGGATTGAAGAGCTTGCTCATATAGCGCGAGCCGAAGTCGCAGAGCACGGTCACGATCACATGGCCCGGCCCCATCTCCTTCGCCATTCGCACGGCGCCCGCCACGTTGGTGCCGCTCGACCCGCCGAGACAGAGCCCTTCATGCTTCAAGAGATCGAAGAGGACGCGCAGCATCTCGTCGTCCGGAATGAGATAGGGCAGATCGACGGCGAGGCCTGCCAGATTCCGGGTGACGCGGCCTTGGCCGATGCCTTCGGTGATGGAACTCCCCTCGGCCTGCAACGCGCCGAACTTGTAATGATGGTAGAGCGAGGCACCGGGCGGATCGGCGAGGCCGATCTTGATCCGCTTGTTGCGTTCCGTGAGCGCGGCGGCGACACCGGCCAGCGTGCCGCCGGTGCCGACGGAACAGATGAAGCCGTCGACCTTGCCATCGGTCTGGCGCCAGATTTCGGGGCCGGTGGTCAGATAGTGGCCGTGCCGGTTGGCCACATTGTCGAACTGGTTGGCCCAGACGGCGCCATTGGGCTCGGTCTTGGCGAGCTCCTTGGCCAGGCGCTCGGACACATGCACATAATTATTGGGGTCGCGGTAGGGCACGGCCGGCACTTCGCGGAGATCGGCGCCGCACAGCCTGAGCATGTCCTTCTTTTCCTGGGACTGGGTATCGGGGATGACGATGACCGTGCGATAGCCGCGCGCATTGCCAACGAGCGCCAGACCAATGCCCGTATTGCCGGCGGTACCCTCGACAATCACCCCACCGGGCCGCAAATCACCTTTGCGTTCGGCGTCGTCAATAATGGCGAGCGCTGCCCGGTCCTTGACCGACCCCCCTGGATTAAGGAACTCGGCCTTGCCCAGAATGGTGCATCCGGTTTCCTCCGAGGCCCGTTTTAGGCGGATTAATGGGGTATTGCCGATGGTGGGAACGAAGCCATCGCGGATGTCCATGCCAGAGCCTCCGGTACAAAACGGCGTCGAAGCCTAACGGGCCAGGGCCCAGGGAGCCAGTGAGACCAAGGCTTAAACCACCTTGAAAAGTCAATGCGGCACCCGACTTTCATGCTAGGTAAATCGCAACCGGATCGGCCGGCCCCGGGTGCCGAGGCCAGGAGTAGGCCAGGAGTAGGCCAGGAGTAGGATAGTATGTTCGGACGGCTCCGCGACCATATCGATTCCATCATCGCCCGCGATCCGGCGGCGCGCTCGCGCGCGGAAGTGTTGCTGTGCTATCCGGGCCTGCACGCCGTTCTCATGCATCGCCTCGCCCATGGTGCTTGGCGGCGGAGCTGGCATCTTGTGGGTCGCTGCTTGTCGCATGTCGGCCGGGTGCTGACGGGCATCGAGATCCATCCGGGTGCCGTTATCGGCGAGCGCCTCTTCGTCGACCATGGCATGGGGGTGGTGATCGGCGAGACGGCGGTCATCGGCGACGATGTGTATCTCTATCAAGGTGTGACGCTCGGCGGTACGTCGAGCGAGAAGGGCAAGCGTCACCCGACCCTCGGCGACGGGGTCATCGTGGGTTCGGGTGCCGCGATCCTCGGACCCTTTACCGTGGGTGCCGGTGCCCGCGTCGGCGCCAATTCCGTCGTGCTGCGCGCCGTGCCGGCGGGCGTCACCGTGGTCGGTAGCCCGGCGCAAGTCGCCAAGGGCCGCGAGCCTCAGACCGACAAGGCGGACTTCGCCGCCTACGGCATTCCGGGCGGCGTGAGCGATCCCGTTTCGCGCGCCATCGACGGCCTCCTGGACGAGGTGCACCGCCTGTCGGCGCGGGTTGCCGCACTCGAAGCGGAGGGCCAAGACAATCGCGAGGATGACGACACGCCGCCGGCCAGCCGCGCGCGGGCCGGCGTCGAGAACTGATCAATCTCAATCGGCTTTAGCGAGGCACGGGGCATGAGTGTCGTTGCCCATGGCGGCAAGAATTTCTACGGTGCCCGGCTCGGCATCCTGATGCTGGAGACCCGGTTCCCGCGCATTCCGGGTGACATGGGCAATGCCGGTACCTGGCCGTTCCCGGTACTCTTCAAGCGGGTGCGGGGGGCAACGCCGAAACGGGTCGTGGAACAGCGGGCGGTCGGGCTTGGCAACGCCTTCCTCGACGCCGCGGCGGAGCTGGTGGCGGAGGGCGCCGATGGTATCACCACCACGTGCGGCTTTCTCTCGCTCTTCCAGGATCAGCTCGCCCGCCATACCCGCGTGCCGGTCGCAACCTCGACGTTGATGATGGTGCCGCTGGTCCAGCGCCTGCTGCCGCCGGACCAGAAGGTCGGCATCATTACGGTGAGCCAGCCGAGCCTGACGGTCGAGCATCTGACGGCGGTCGGCGTCGATCCGGCGACGCCGGTGATCGGCACCGAAGGCGGCCGGGAACTGACCCGGGTGCTGATCGGCGACGAGCCCAGCCTCGACGTGGCGCTCGCCGAACAGGATTTGATCGAGGCCTCGGGGTGGCTCCTCGAACGCCATCCCGAGATCGGTGCCTTCGTCTTCGAATGCGCCAACATGGCGCCCTATGCCAAGGCGGTGCGCGACCGCCATGGCCGGCCGGTTTATGACATCTACAGTTTCGTCACCTGGTTCCACTCCGGACTTCAGCCGCGCGATTTCAGCCCGCTCTGGGGCCGGGGGCCGGACTGGCGCGAACGCTGAGGGAAGCCATGGCGATCACGATCGAGGGCCTCGACCACTTGGTGCTGACGGTAAAAAGCATCGACGCCACGTGCGCCTTTTATGTCCGGGTGCTGGGCATGCGGCGCGACGATTTCGCGCCGGCGCGCACGGCACTCCGGTTCGGCCGCCAGAAAATCAATCTGCACCAGGCCGACATGCCGATCGACCCTCGGGTCCGGCATGCGACACCCGGCTCCGGCGACCTCTGCTTTGTGACCAAGACACCCATCGCCGACGTGGTGGCCCATCTCAAGCTGGAAGGGGTCGAGATCACCGCCGGCCCGGGCGAGCGCGCGGGCGCGGTGGGCAAGCTCCTCTCGGTCTATTTCTACGACCCGGACGAGAACCAGATCGAGGTCTCGAACCAGATCGGGTGAGCCGGCCGGGTAGAGTTCTCCGTCGGGGGCTCCCTTATGTGGCCGGTTATGGTTAAATCATGTCCGGCCGACTCGGCGCCAGAACGGGGCGGCCCCTCGGAGGGAGCGAACCCATGGCCACACGACGCGCAACCAAGCCCGCGCTCCGTCCCGCCGTCCACCGCCTATGACGCCAAGGGGCTGTTGGCGACGGCGATCCGGGAAGACAATCCGGTCATCATCACCGAGCACAAGCTGCACTATCTCGCCAACCCGTCGCCGGTGCCCGAGGGCGCCTACACCATCCCGTTGGGCCGGGCGCGCATCCGCCGGCCGGGCACGGACGCGACCGTGGTGGCGACCTTGGTCATGGTCGAGCGCGCCTTGCAGGCGGCCGAGCTCTTGGAGCGCGACGAGGGCATCTCGGTCGAGGTGATCGACCCGCGCAGCACCCGGCCGCTCGCCGCGGTGAGAAATCCGGGCTAGCACGCCTCCGCCGGCGGGCACACCACGCGGTGCGGCGATCGGGCTGTCGAACACGGCGCCAGCGTTGGGCTCAGGGCGCGTAGTCGAGCGCCAAGCGTTCGGCAACCACCGCCAGACTCCGGTCGCGTGTCCATAACCGAGCCCTCGGCGTCAGCCATGTGCTGGCAATCAGGTGGGCATCGACATAGCCGATGCCCCGGCCCATCAGCCGGTGCTGGTTGATCAAGAACAACACCTCGTCGTCGGCCGCCTGGGTCGCCCGCGGCAGATCGTGTAGTGCGGCCAGGATGTGGTCCCGTCGCAGGAGGTTGCCGCAGGCCAGTTCGCCGATGATAAAGGGGTGGGCGAGAACCTGGCCGGACATCAGCAAGCTGACCAATCGGGCGTCGCCGGCGCGCAGATGATCGATCCAGACCGAGGTGTCGGCGAGGATCATGCCGCCTTGGGTTGCCGCGGTGCCGGCCGACGTCTTGCCCGGCGACGGGGCACCGGCTCGAGCCCCGGCTGGCTGCCGCCGAGCGCGGCCAGGCGGCGGGCGCTCTCACGCTCGATCAACGCCGTCAAGGCTTCGCGTACCAGGGCGGATTTTTCTCCGATGCCGGTCAGGCGTTGCGCCTTCTCAATCAGCGCGTCGTCGACGGTGAGGGTAGTTCTCATGGCGCTTCTCGCAAATTGTTAAGCGCCAAATATAGCATCAATTGATGCCGTATTCGATGCTCACATCGCCGTTACCCAAGCGCCGCATAGTCGATCGGCCGCAGGCGATCAAGGGCGCGCTCGGCCGGCGGCATGGGATATTTGAGGCCGCTCGCGCAATTGAACAAGACCGCGCGCTCGCCCTTGTCGATGCGGCCGTCGACGAGCGCCTGGCGGTAAGCCGCGTAGGTGGCGGCACCCTCGGGGCAGAGGAGGAAGCCTTCGTCCCGGGCCATCTCGTCTTGGGCGGCCTGAATGGCGCCATCGTCGACGGCCATGGCAAAGCCGCCGCTTTGGCGCGCGGCGCGCAGGATCAGGAAATCGCCGACCGCCTGCGGCACCCGAATGCCCATGGCGATGGTTGCCGCATTCTCCCAGCGCGCCGCATGCTCTTCGCCCGCTTCATAGGCGCGTACCATGGGCGCGCAGCCCGTCGCCTGGACCACCACCATGCGCGGTCGCTTGGCGCCGATGAAGCCGATCGCCTCCAGTTCGGCGAACGCCTTCCACATGCCGATCAGCCCGGTGCCGCCGCCGGTCGGGTAGAGGATGACGTCCGGCAACTCCCAGCCGAACTGTTCCGCGAGTTCGAGACCCATGGTCTTCTTGCCCTCGATCCGATAGGGCTCTTTCAGGGTCGAGGTGTCGAACCAGCCCTTGGCCTGGACGCCGGCGCCGACAATCTTGCCGCAATCGTCGATATAGCCGTTGACCCGGAAGACCTTGGCGCCTTGCAGCGCGATCTCGCGCACGTTCACCTCGGGCGTATCTTCGGGGCAGAACACATAGCTCTCGATGCCGGCGCGGCTCGCATAGGCGGCAAGCGCCGCGCCCGCGTTGCCGTTGGTCGGCATGGCCATGCGCTGGATGCCCAGTTCCTTGGCCATGGAGACCGCCATCACCAGGCCCCGCGCCTTGAACGAGCCGGTTGGCAGCCGGCCCTCGTCCTTGACGAAGAGGCCGGCGAGCCCCAACCGCCGCTCGATGCGGGGGCATGCGATGATGGGTGTCACGGCTTCCCCCAGGGTCACGACATTGTCGGTGCGGCGGACCGGCAACAGCTCGCGGTAGCGCCACAGCGTCGGCGCGCGGCGAGCCAGGGTCGCCTTGTCGAGCGCCTGGCGGACGCCGGCCAGGTCGTAGCGCACTAAAAGCGGCTTGCCGGCGCGGGAGAGATTATGCACTTGGTCGGCCGGATAGACCTCGCCCGTATAGCTGCACTCCAGATGGCTGACGAATGTGGGCGTCTCGGGGATGCCGTGGACCTGTTCGTGCATGAGCTTCCTCGGGTAGGCTTTTATTTGACCGATGATTGACGTGTAACATTGTCGGCGGGAGGAAGGTAGCATGCGTCTTGCCATCGCTGGCTTCAGCCTGGAATCGGTGACGTTTCTGCCAGGTGTCACCGGCGTGCCGGACTTCGAGCATGGTGCCCGGCGTGGCCAAAGCGTGATCCAGGGTCTCACGGGCACCAACACCGCCATCGGCGGCTTCCTCGATGTGTGCGCGGCCGAGCGGGTCGAGACGGTTGGCATCCTCGATGCCGGCGCCGGTGCGGCCGCCGCCGCGAGCGAAGCCGCCTTCGACAAATATGTGGCCGAGATCGTGGCCGGTTTGGTCGCGTTGTGGGGCCGGATCGACGGTCTTCTCATCCACCTGCATGGGGCACTCGCGACACCCTCCCGGCGCCAGGCCGATGCCGACGTGCTCGGCGCCATTGGTGCCGCCATGGGGGCCGAGTTTCCCGTCGGCGTTGCCATGGACCTGCATGGCAATCTGGGCCAGGCGGTGCTCGATCATGCGACGGTGATCGCCGGCTATCACAAGAGTCCGCACACCGACATGGCCACGACCGGCATGCGGGCGGCCAGGCTCCTCATCCGGGCACTCCGAGGCGAGACCAAGCCGGTCATGGCGATCGCCAAGCCGGGCCTGATGCTGCCCAGCATCTTTTCGGCGACCATGCTGGAGCCGCTCGCCGGCATCATGCGCCAGGCGCGAGCCTGGGAGACGCGCGAAACCCGGATTCTCGACATCTCGGTGTTTTGCGGCTTCGCCTATGCGGACGTGCCCGATTGCGGCATGGCGGTCGTCGTGGTGGCCGATGGCGAGCCGGCGCTCGCGGCCCGGGCCGCCGACGATCTCGCCAACCAGGCGCGGCTGCTGCGCTTCCAGCTCTACAAGGAAGAATTGGTCATGAGCGTCGCGGCGGGGGTCGAACAAGCCCTCGCTCTGGCGAAGAGCGCGGCCAAGCCGATCCTGCTCTTGGAACATGCCGACCGGCTCAATGATTCGACCTATGTGCTGCGCGCACTGATCGAGCGTGGCGCGAAACGGGTGTATGCGCCCTTCATGTTCGACCCCGAGGTGGCCGCGGCGGCGATCCGGGCGGGTGAGGGGGCCACCATCACCGTCGATTTCGCCGGCAAGACCTCGCCCCAGGCGGGCGGCCCCGTGCGCCTCACCGCCCGGGTGCTTTATGCCGGCCGCAAAGTGTTCAATATCACCGGTCCGCTCAAGACCGGCAGCCAGATCGACCTCGGTGAGACCGCGCTGCTCGACGCGGGTGGCATCCTGATCAGTGTCGTCTCGGTGCAATGGTCCGCCATCGACCGCGACTGCTTCGACCAGTTCGGGCTCAGACCCGAGGATTTCGCGTTTATCCTGCTGCGCTCCAAGACGCATTTTCGCGAGGTCTATACGCCGCTCGCCGAAGCGATCATCATCATCGACACGCCGGACTGGGGACCGGCCGATCTGAAGACCCTGCCGTACCGGCACATCCCCCCTGGTGTTTTCCCGGTGACCCAAGCATGACCCTTGAAAGCCGCGACATGTTGCGCCGCCTGATAGGCTTCGACACGACAAGCCGGGATTCCAATCTGGCCTTGATCCATTTCGTGCGCGACTATCTGGCCGATCTCGGCGTCGTGAGCCGCCTCGTGCATGACGAGACCGGCAACAAGGCGAACCTCTACGCCACGCTTGGGCCCGTCGACCGTCCGGGGGTCATTCTGTCCGGCCATACCGACGTGGTGCCGGTCGACGGCCAGGCCTGGGACACCGATCCCTTCCATATGTCCGAGTCCGGCGGGCGCCTCTATGGTCGCGGGACTTGCGACATGAAAGGCTTCATCGCGATCTGCCTGGCGCTCACGCCCGAGATCCTACGCCGTGGGCCCCAGGCGCCGCTGCATTTCGCCTTCTCCTATGACGAGGAAGTGGGCTGCATCGGTGTGCGCCGGCTCATTCAGGTGCTGGCGGGATTCGACGTGAAGCCCCATTCCTGCATCGTCGGCGAGCCGACCGGCATGCAGGTGGCGCGCGCCCACAAGAGCGCCAACCGCACCCAATGCCATGTGCATGGCCTCGAAGGTCATTCCTCGCTCGCCCATCAAGGCGTGAACGCCATAGAAGCAGCAGCGGAAGTGATTGCCTATATCAAGGCGATGAGTCGGCGATTCCGCGATGAAGGGCCGTTCGATCCGGCCTTCGAGCCGCCCTACACGACGATCAACACCGGCCTCATCGAAGGCGGCACCGCCACCAATATCATCGCCCAGGACTGTGACTTCACATTCGGGGTGCGCTGTATTCCGGGCCACGACCACGCGCGCATCCTGGCGGAAATCCAGCTTTATGCCGAACAGCGGGTGCTGCCGGAAATGCGCGCGGTTTCGCGCCGCGCCGGCTTCGAATGGACCGAGCATCCGGGCGTCACGGCGTTCGTCACCCCCGAGGAGAGCGAGGTGATCACCCTCGCCAAGCGGCTGGCGCTCGCCAATTCGACCGTCACGGTCCCCTACGCGACGGAAGCGGGCCTCTTCGCCGGGATCGGCATCCCGACCGTCGTCTGCGGTCCCGGCCATATCGAGCAGGCGCACAAGCCCAATGAATTCGTCGCCCTCGACCAGATGGCGGAAGGCGAAGCTTTCCTCCGCCGCCTCATGGACAGGGTCTGCGCCAGGGCTTGAGGGATGCGCGTGAAGGGCGATGGCTTCCCGAGACGTTCGCCGTCATCGATCGCGATCTTGACGAAGCAATTCGACGCTATCGCGATTCAATGGTCCGCGCAGGGATCCCTTGAACGCACGCGCGATTCTGTAAAATATGGTCGCTTCTGAATCGGCGGCAACCATCGGAATCTCTCGTAGTTCTTCTCTCAATGAATGGCCGTGACGTGCGGCGCGGCGTTTCAAATGCTCGATAGCAGTGGGGTCGATGTTGCGGATGGTGACTTGGGTCACGAGTTATTCGACGCTGGATATTGCACTCGTCGAGTCTAACACTCGTCGCGCCTCGGGTGACATTCCGCGTCATCTCATGTAGATTGTCCGCATAGCATTAGATTCGAACGACATTGCGGCGTTTGTCGAAGAAAAATGGCCGTCCCAGCGGTGCCCGAAATGTGGTCAGATCGCGTGGGCTTCAGGTGCTGACCGGAATTTCAAGGCTGTCATACCGACTGGCGATGACCCTGCCTCAAGTTACATACAAACGAATGAATCTCTTCCGGCCATCTGGTTGGCTTGCACCAATTGTGGGCACATCGAGCTAATTTCGGTTAAGATTGTGCGTCGCTGGAAGGAAGAACATGCGAAATGATCGGGTGGGACGAACCATATCCTAAGACAACACCCCGCCATTGAAAAGTGGGCAGGCGAAACTGATTCGGCGACCCTTCAACGGATATCGAAACTAGAGGGCGAGGCGATCGGTACACGCCATGTCCAGACCACGCAGAACTGGGCCATTGGATTAGGTGTGGTCATAATGTTGGGTTCGGTTAGTATTTTATTTACTCAAATCAGTGGTATGAGGGGGTCAGTAGAACACCAATTCACGGCTCTCACATCGAGTGTTCAAATATTGACCACAAATGTGTCTGCTCTCACGGCCAAGATCAACTTGGTGGATCGACCAATACAGCCAACGCCACCCATCGTGATTACCATTCCTCTGCCGGTCACTCAGACAAAGCCAGAAGAGCCGAAATAGCAGCGGTGTCACACTGATCAATCTCACAGCGCCTCCGGCAGGCCGAGGATCAGCCAGCTCCGGGTCATGGCTTCGGCGACGCGCAGCGTCTGGCCGGCTTGAACCTCCATCGGCCGCTCGAACGGATAGACCACATGCATCCAGCCCATGGTCTGCTCGCCCGCATAGAGGGGGGGGGTCGTTGTCGAGGGTGGTGGCATCGTCGAGGACGAGTCGAATCCATTGCGCGATGCCGTCGGAGCGCCCGCTCCGGGTCACCGGAAAATCGGTTGTGAAATTGGTGGGCGGCGGCGTCTCGAAGGGATAGACGAGGCGCACGACCGGTACGGGTGTCGACAGGCGCTCGAAGACGAGCGTGCGCAGGTCCATGGAATGGACCGGCATGCGGAGCCGGTTGAAGGCCGAGAGATCGAAGCCCGACACGGTGCCGACCGTGAAGTTGGCGGCCATGGCATCGCTGTCGACGAGGCAGGCAACCGCTTCGGCCACGGCGGGGATCGCGGGCGCGCCCGGCATCAGCAAGTGTTCATGGGCGTGGCGGAGCGAGCGGATCACCTGCTCGCCCACCAGATCGCTGCTGAGTATCTCCGAGACCAAGAGATCGGCCCGCCGCGGCAGGTCGCGCCCAACGACGAGGTCCGTCGAATGCTTGGCGAGGATCGTAATGCGGTCGCCGTAACCGTTGGCGGCCACGATCCGGCGGGCCGTCGCCGCGATCTCCTCGACCGCTTCGCAGGCCGTGACATGGGCGGCACCGGCGCGCGCCGCCATCATGGCCAAGAGCGCGCTGCCGGTGCCGATGTCGAGGACATGGCTGGCTGGCGTCACATGCCGGCGAATGGCCGCTTCATAGGCGGCGTTGCGGGGTGCCGCGTTCATCATCGGGAAATGCCAGGCCGGCACCCGCTCCGAGAGCGCCTGTTGCAAATTGCGGCGGAAGGACAAATTGCCGGGCGCCAGCGCCACGGCGCGCTCTAGGCAGGCGATTGCCCGGCCGGGATTGCCCAGCTTCTTGGCGACCAGGGCCAGATTGTTATAGGCCGCGACGAAGGTCGGATCCTGGGCGAGGCTCTGTTCGTAGGCCGTGACGGCCTCCGCGAGGCGTCCCGCACCTTCGAGGGCGATGCCGAAATTATAGTGGATGGGGCCGTTATCGGGGTCCGCCCGGACGGCCAAGCGGTAGGCTTTCAGCGAGTCCTCGATCCGGCCGAGCAAGCGCAGCACATCGCCGAGATTGGAGTGGGCGGCGGCAAAGCCCTTGTCCAGGCGGCTTGCCTCCCCATAGGCGCGGGCGGCACCCTTGAGGTCGCCCTGGTCGAAAGCGACATTGGCGAGCTGGAAGGCGCGCTCGGCCTCCGCCCGGCGCGAGGCGCGCGCCGGTTCCGGCTGGATCCGCGTCATGCGCTCGGCAACTTAAAGTCCTTGAAGTCGTCGCGGAGCTTGCTCTTCAGGAGTTTGCCGGTCGCGGTGTGGGGAAGTTCCTTGACGAACACCACATCGTCCGGCAGCCACCATTTGGCGATCTTGCCGTCGAGGAATTTCAGGATCTGCTCTCGGGTCGGCTTGGCATCGCCCTTGGGCACCACCAGCAGCAGCGGCCGTTCGTCCCATTTGGGGTGAGCGACGCCAATGACCGCCGCCTCGGCCACGCCGGGATGGCCGACGGCGATATTCTCGATGTCGATCGAGCTGATCCACTCGCCGCCCGACTTGATGACGTCCTTGCTGCGATCGGTGATCCGCACATAACCATCCGGGTCGATGGTGCAAACATCGCCCGTGGAGAACCAACCATCGGAACCATGCGCGGGCGATTGGTCGAGATGGAAGTAGCCGCTGGCGATCCAGGGCCCGCGCACCCGCAGATCGCCGAACGCCTTGCCGTCCCAGGGCAGTTCCGCGCCGTCGTCGCCAACAATCTGAATGTCCACGCCATAGATTGGGCGGCCCTGCTTCTCGCCCCGGTCGAAATAAGCCTCGCGCGATTCGCCCAGATGCTTGGCCTTGGGCGTGTTCAGGGTGCCGAGGGGCGACATCTCGGTCATGCCCCAGGCATGCCGGACCTGGACGCCATATTCTTCCTCGAAGGCTTCCATCATCGAGCGCGGGCAGGCCGAGCCGCCGATGACCACGCGCTTCAGGGTGGCGAGTTTCAGGCCGGATTCGCGCAGATGCGCGAGCAGCATGAGCCAGACCGTGGGCACGGCGGCCGTAAAGGTGACACCTTCGCTCTCCAAGAGCTCGTAGACGCTGGCGCCGTCGAGCTTCGGTCCGGGCATCACCAATTTGGCGCCGGTGAGCGTCGCCACATAGGGCAGCGACCAGGCGTTGGCGTGGAACATGGGCACGACCGGCATGATCGAATCCCCGGCCGAGAGGTTCAGGGCATCGGGGAGGGCGGACGCATAGGCGTGCAGGATGGTGCTGCGATGGCTGTAGAGGACGCCTTTGGGGTGGCCGGTGGTGCCCGAGGTATAACAGAGCGACGAGGCGGTCTTCTCGTCGAAGGTGGGCCAGTCATAACGCTCGGACTGGCCGGCGATCAGGGTCTCGTAGCAAATGGCGTTGGGGATGCGCTCGCTCGTGGGCATGGAGTTGGCGTCGGTCATGACCACCACCCCTTTGACGGCCGGGGTCTTCTCGATCAGCCGTTCGACGAGCGGAAAGAGGTTCAGATCGACGAAGAGATAGCTGTCGCCCGCATGGTCGACGATATAGGCGAGCTGGTCCTCGAATAGGCGCGGATTGATGGTGTGCAGCACCGCGCCGATGCCCGAGACGCCATAATAGGTCTCGAAATGGCGGTATGTGTTCCAGGCCAGCGTGCCGATGCGATCGCCCGGCTTGACGCCGAGCCCGGCGAGCGCGTTGGCCAGCCGCTTGGCTCGCCGGTTGGCGTCGGCATAGCTGTAGCGGTGAATCGGCCCCTCGACCGTGCGCGTGACCAGTTCCGTATCGGCATGGTAGCGCGCCGCGAACTCGATCAACGACGAGATCAGGAGTGGCGTGTCCATGATTAGGCCTTGCATCTTGCATTCCTCCTCTAGAACGGCTGGCTCTAGAACGGGTGGGATTTTGCGGTTTCGGCGGCGGTCCCGCAAGCACTGGTCGCGAGCCCGCCGCTTCGCTACAGTGACGGCTAAGCGGCGGATTCCGCCACGAGGTTTTCCGGGAGGGGCAAAATGCGAACGAAAATTTGGACGGCGGGCCTGGTGCTCTGCGCGGCCATGGCCTTGGCGTGGCCGGCGGACGCCAAGAATGTGCTGCGTTGGTCGAGCCAGGGCGACGCGCTCACCATGGACCCTTATTCGCAGAACGAGGGTCCGACCACGGCCATGGCCATGCATGTCCATGATCCGCTCATCCGGCGCAATGCCAAGCTGGAGATGATCCCCGGTCTGGCGACAAGCTGGAAGGTGGTGACCCCGACGAGCTGGGAATTCAAGCTGCGCCCAGGCGTGAAATTCCATGACGGCACGCCATTCACGGCCGACGACGTGGTGTTTTCCCTCAACCGGGTGAAGGGTCCGGGTTCGGACTTCAAGTCCTATATCGCGACCGTGACCGAAGTTAAGAAGATCGACGACACAACGGTCCACATCGTCACAGCCAAGCCGACGCCGCTCTTGGCCGCCAATCTGACGAGTGTGGCGATCATGTCCAAGGCCTGGGCCGAGAAGCACAATGCGGTCAAGGCGCAGGACTTCAAGGCCAAGGAAGAAACCTATTCGGTGCGCAACGCCATGGGCACCGGTCCCTATGTTCTGAAGATACGCGAGCCGGACGTGCGCACGGTTATGGAGAAGAACCCCAATTGGTGGGGCTGGGACAATGGCAACGATGCCCCCGACGAGATCGTCTACTCGCCGGTCAAGAACGCGGCGACGCGGGTCGCGGCGATCCTCTCGGGCGAGTTGGATTTCCTGCTCGATCCGCCGGTGCAGGACATCGCCCGCCTCAAGGCGGCACCCAGCCTGCATCTCAAGGAAACCAACCAGATCCGCACCATCTTTCTCGGCATGGATCAGGCGCGAAGCGAACTCCGCTCGTCCGACGTTAAGGGCAAGAACCCGTTCGCCGACAAGCGCGTGCGCCAGGCGGTCTATCAGGCGCTCGATATCGACGCGATCAAGAGCAAGGTCATGCGCGGCAACGCCATTCCGGCCGGCATGATCACTTCGCCGGGCGTGCATGGCTATACCAAGGAGCATGACACGCGCCTGAAATACGACCCGGCGGCGGCGAAGAAGCTGTTAGCCGACGCGGGCTATCCGAACGGCTTCTCGGTCAAGCTCGATTGCCCGAACGACCGCTATGTGAATGACGAAGGCATCTGCCAGGCGGTGGTTCCCATGCTGGGGCGGGTCGGCATCAAGGTGCAGTTGGAGACCCAGTCGAAGACCCTGCATTTCCCGAAGATCCAGCGCGGCGAGTCGGACTTCTACATGCTGGGTTGGGGTGTGCCGACCCTCGACAGTCATTATGTTTTCTCGTTCCTGGGCGCGACGGCGACCCCGGGCAGCTCGTCCTGGAACTTCACCGGCTATTCCAACAAGCGGCTGGACCAGCTGAGCGAGGCGATGGACGAGGAACTGGATAGTGCCAAGCGCGACGTCATGGTCGCCGAGGCATGGGTGTTGCTCAACAGCGACATGCCCTACACGCCCTTGCACCATCAGGTGATCGCCTGGGCGATGAGCAAGAAGATCGACATGCCGATCATTCCCAACGATTCGCCCCAGCTCTGGCTGGCGCGGTTCGGCAAGTGACGTCCCGGGACCCGGTGGCCGGCTGATGCCGGCCGCCGGGTTCGGCTGAGCGAACCATGCTCGCCTATGTCATCCAGCGCCTGTTGCAAGCCGTTGGCGTCATGCTGGCGGTGGGGCTGATCGCCTTCGCCATGTTCAACTATATCGGCGACCCGGTGAACAACATGGTCGGCCAGGAGGCTTCCCAGGCCGACCGTGCCGAACTTCGCCAGCAGCTCGGCCTCAACGCCCCGTTCCCGATGCAGTTCGCGCGCTTCGTCGCCAATGCGTTGAGCGGCGATTTCGGCATGTCCTTGCGCATGCAGCGGCCGGTCGCCCACCTGATCGCCGAACGCCTGCCGGCGACCCTCGAACTGGTCTTCGCCTCGGCGATCCTCGCCTTGGCGTTCGGCGTTCCGCTTGGCGTCTTCACCGGCATCAAACGCCATAGCTGGGTCAGCCGGGTGATCCTGACCGTCTCGCTCGTGGGCGTGTCTCTTCCGACATTCGTCATCGGCATCCTGTTGATCTATGTCTTCGCCGTGCTGCTCGGCATGCTGCCATCGTTCGGGCGCGGCGAGGTGGTCAAGCTCGGCTGGTGGAGCACGGGCTTGCTCACCAAGGCGGGCTGGCTTGCCATCGTCATGCCGGCCATCACCCTCAGTCTCTTCCAGACCACCTTGATCCTGCGCCTGGTGCGGGCCGAGATGCTGGAGGTGATGCGGACCGATTTCATCAAGTTCGCCCGCGCTCGGGGACTCCCCGAGCGGGCCATCAATTTCGGCCACGCCCTCAAGAATACCCTGGTTCCGGTCATCACCATCGTCGGCCTTAATATCGGCGGGCTGATCGCGTTCTCGATCATTACCGAGACGGTCTTCCAATGGCCCGGCTTGGGCGCGCTCTTTATCCAGGCGGTGCAATTCGCCGACGTTCCGGTGATGGCGGCCTATCTGGTGCTGGTGGCGGCCATGTTCGTGCTGGTGAATTTGGCTGTCGACCTGCTCTATTATCTGGTGGACCCGCGCCTGCGCGGTGAACGCGCCGTCGCCGGGGGTGGGCATTGACCATGGCCGGCGCGGCGCCGCTCGTGGCCCTGGCGCGCCGGGCGGCCGACAGCGACATCTTTTACAGCTTCCGGCGCTCGCCCATGACCGTGGCGGCGGCGGCGATGACGCTCGTTTTCATCGTCGGCGCCGTGTTCGCGCCGTGGCTCGCGCCACACGACCCGTTCGAGTCCGTGACGGTCGAATTGCTCGACGCCTTCACGCCGCCGGTCTGGGATGCGCGCGGCGATCCGCGTTTTCTCATCGGCACCGACGACCAGGGCCGCGACGTGCTCTCGGTTATCATGTATGGCAGCCGGATCTCGTTGATGGTGGGCTTCGCGGCGGTGATTTTCTCCATGGTGCTGGGCGTCTCGCTCGGCGTGGTGAGCGGCTATGCCGGCGGCTTCACGGATGCGGTCATCATGCGCCTCGCCGACGTGAAACTGACGCTGCCGGGCATCCTGGTGGCCCTCATGGTGGACGGCATCGCCCGCGCGGCCATGCCGCGCGAGCTGCATGACGCGCTCGCCATCTATGTGGTGATCTTCGCCATCGGCATATCGGGCTGGCCGCAATACGCGCGCGTCACAAGGGGCGCCACCATGGTCGAGAAGAACAAGGAATATGTCGCCGCCGCCCGGGTCATCGGCCTGCATCCGGTGACCATCATGTTCCGCCATGTGTTGCCCAACGTCATGGGGCCGGTGCTGGTGCTGGCCACCCTGGGGTTGGCGCTCGCGATCATCGCCGAGGCGACCCTGTCGTTCCTGGGTGTGGGGGTGCCGGCGACGACGCCCTCGCTTGGCACGCTCATTCGCATCGGCAACAGCTTCTTATTCTCCGGCGAGTGGTGGATCACGCTGTTCCCGTCGCTGGCCCTGGTGCTGTTGGCGCTTTCGGTCAATCTCCTCGGCGATTGGCTGCGCGACGCCCTCAATCCGAAACTACGGTAGGTTCATGGCCCTCCTCGAAGTCGAGCATCTGCGTGTTGAGTTCGAGACAAGGCGCGGCAATCTCATTGCCATCGACGACGTTTCGCTCGCCATCGAGGAGGGCGAGGTGCTGGGCGTCGTTGGCGAGTCCGGCGCCGGCAAGTCGATCACCGGCATGGCGATCATCGGCCTCCTGGAGCCGCCGGGCCGCGTGACCGGCGGCGAGATTCGCCTCGCCGGACGGCGGATCGACAATCTCGCCTATGACAGCATGCGGCGCATTCGCGGCAAGGAGATCGGCGCCATCTTCCAGGACCCGCTGACCAGCCTGAACCCGCTCTACGGCGTCGGCCGGCAGCTCGCCGAGACCATCATGGCCCATACCGACGCCTCGCCCACGGCGGCCCGGGCGCGGGCGATCCAGCTCCTCGGCGAGGTCGGCATCCCGGCGCCCGAGCGCCGCATCGACGCCTACCCGCACGAGTTCTCGGGCGGCATGCGCCAGCGGGTGGTGATTGCTCTCGCGCTTGCCGTCAATCCCCGGCTGATCATCGCCGACGAGCCGACCACCGCGCTCGACGTATCGATCCAGGCGCAGATCATCCAATTGCTGAAGGGGCTCTGCCGCGAGCATGGCACGGCGATCATGCTGATTACCCACGACATGGGCGTCATTGCCGAAACGGCGGACCGGGTGGCCGTCATGTATGCCGGCCGCATCGCCGAAGTGGGTCCCGTCCGGGACGTGGTCAAAAGTGCCAAGCACCCCTACACCAAGGGTCTGATGGGCTCGATCCCGATCATGGGCCGCGAGGTCGAGCGGCTCAGCCAGATCGACGGGTCCATGCCGCGCCTCAATGCGATCCCAACCGGTTGCGCCTTCAATCCGCGTTGCCCCGATGGCATGGCGCGCTGTGGCGTCGAGCGGCCGGACTTGATGGCGACCGGCGGCCCGAACCGCGCCGCCTGCTGGCTCTACGCGCCCCTGGGTGTCGCCGTTCATGGCTGAGGCGGGTCAGCCGATCGTCGAGGTCGTGGGTCTCGCCCGCTATTTCGATGTCTCGAAGCCCTGGCTCGCCCGCGTGCTCCAGGGCCAACCGCGCCTTACGCTCAAGGCCGTCGACGGCATCGATTTCGCCATCCGGCGGGGCGAGACCTTCAGCCTGGTGGGCGAGTCCGGCTGCGGCAAATCGACGGTGGCGCGGCTCATCGTCGGGCTGCATCGGCCGACCCGGGGTCACATTCGTTTCGATGGCGTCGATTTGACGGCGCTCGGCACCCGTGCCGCCCAGGCACCTTTTCGCCGCCGCATGCAGATGATCTTCCAAGACCCCTTTGCCAGCCTTAATCCGCGCTGGCGGGTGCGCGATATCGTGGCCGAACCGCTGCGTGCCTTCGCCCTGGTGGCGACGGGTGAGACCGTGGCGGGCCGGGTGGCGGAACTCTTGACCCAGGTCGGCCTCTCGGCCAATGACGGCGAGAAATATCCGCACGAATTCTCGGGCGGCCAGCGCCAGCGCATCTCGATTGCCCGCGCCCTCTCCGGCAATCCGGAGTTCCTGGTGTGCGACGAGCCGACTTCGGCGCTCGACGTCTCGGTGCAGGCCCAGATCCTCAATTTGATGAAGGATTTGCAGCGCCGGCTCGGGCTTACCTATTTGTTCATCAGCCATAATCTGGCGGTCATCGATCACGTCTCCGATCGGGTCGGCGTGATGTATCTGGGCCGTCTCTGCGAAGTGGCCGACGCCCAGAGCCTGTTCCGGCGTCCCCGCCATCCCTATACGCGCCTCCTCCTCGATACCATTCCGGACCTTGCCATGACCGGCCGGGCGCGGGGACCGGTCGCGGGCGAGGTGCCGAGCCCGATAGCACCGCCCCCCGGCTGCGCCTTTCATCCGCGCTGCCCGCATGCGGGCGAGCGTTGCCGCCTGGAAGCGCCGGCCTTGCTGGAGCATGATGGCGCTCTCATCGCCTGCCACGGCGTCGAGGAAGGGAGACTCTGATGACCAAGGACGTCGCGGTCTATGTCGATTACAAGAGCCCCTATGCCTATCTCGCGGTCGAGCCCGCCCGGGCACTGGAACGCGACTTCGACGTGCGCCTCCTCTGGCGGCCCTATGTCCTCGACATACCGAGCTTCCTAGGTGCGGCCCAGGTGGACGCGGCGGGCAACGTCTTGTCGGAGCAGCGCAACGCCCACCAATGGCGGCGGGTGCGCTACAGCTACATGGATTGCCGGCGCTATGCGGGTCAACGCGGCCTCGTCATTCGCGGCCCGCGCAAGATCTTCGACTCCTCGATCGCCGCACTCGGCATGCTCCATGCCCTGAACCAGGCAGGCGAGGTCTTCCGCCGCTACAATGATCTCGTCTTCGAGCGGTTCTGGAAACGGGAATTGGACATCGAGCAGCCGGCCGTGATCGCGGCGGTCTTGGCCGAGGCGGGCGGCGAGGCGGACGGGTTCGCGGACTTTCTCGCCGGGCCGGGTCGTGAACGGCTCAGGGGCGTCATGGACGCGGCGCACGAACAGGGCGTCTTCGGCGTGCCGACCTTCACCGTCGACGACGAGATCTTCTGGGGCCGCGAGCATCTGCCGCTGATCGAGACGCTACTGGCGCGGCGCTGAGACGCCGGCGTCTCAGATGATGCGGTGCTCCTCGGCATAGAGGCGATAGCGCGCCACCGTGTGGGCGTGGGAATCCTCTTGCACCGCCCGAACGGGCGCGCTGGTCATGACCCGCATCAGTGTCGCCAAATCGTCGAAGCAGACTTCGGCCACACCGTCGGCGAAGGTTTCCTCGCCTTCCTCGACCAGATTGACCTGATAGCGGGCTAGCGACGGGAAGGGCAGCACCATGGGCGCGTGGCGCTCCAGCCACCAGCTCTTGAAGGCCGGGCGATCCATGTCGGCGCGCCGCTTGAGGGCCGCCACCAGCTTGAAGCGCGGGCTCGTACCCTTGTCGAGGCAGGGATATTCGACAACGGGCAGGCGCTCCATGCGGCTCACATGCGCCTCGGCGTCGGCGCGGCCGGCTTGGCCGGCCGGCGTCGCGAACGCCGCCCGGGCCGCCTCGGCGCTCTCGAACCAGAGCTCGGCCAGGCCGTCGAAGGGGCCGTCCTCGGTGTCGGTTGCGTGCGAGATGGTGTAGCGGCGGATATTCGGAATCTTCACCACCAGCTTCCGGTGATCGCCGAGCCACCAGCGGAAGAAGGCCGGCCGGTCGAGATCGGCGCGGCGTTTGAGGAACGACATCAGGCGGATCATGGCGGCCTCCCTCGGGCGATCAGGCGACGGCTGGGTGTGGCCGCCGCCAAGTATAAGGCACCACCCAGGCTATGCCGAGCAGGCGGCCAAGCACCAGCGACCAGGCCGCCGCCTCGGTGCCAACCAGCGCCAGCACATGGATGGTCGCGTAGAGCAGCAAGCAGGTACCCAGCAACTCGACCGCGACCGCGACCGTGATCGGCCCGGTGCGCCTGGCATGCACCATCAACGCCCGCTGCCATACCGACCAGAGCGTCAGCGATGGATAGAGGATGGTGATCTGGAATGAGGGCACCGCCAGCGCCGCGAGCGGGGGCGAGAGGCCCAGCACATGCTCGAAGGTGAGATGAGCGAGGGGGGTGAAGGCGATCAGGGTGAGTGCCGCCACCATGACCGTGGCCATGATGCCGGCGAAGCGGCGGAGCCCGTCATAGCCTTCATGGCGCTCGCCGAGAAGTGCTATCGCCACTTCCTGAAATGAAACGGCGAGGCCGCGAAACAGGAAGCCGAAGGCGAGCACCACCGGAAAGACGGCGAGCGAGGCGAGCGGCTCGCGGCTCTGGCCGAGCGCCATGGAGACCAGCGGCTGGACCGCGCTCGCCAGGATGCTCATGAGCACGAGGGGATAGTAGAAGGCTATCAGCGGCCGCCAATGGAGGGCCTCGACGGCGGGCTCGGCGCGCAGTGCCTGGAGTGGCTGGCGTACCATCAGGCGGGTGGCGAGCGCCTCGAAGCTGGTGCCCATTGTCAGGCTGAGGCCCGCCATCTCGGCACCTGGCAAGGTCGGGAGAAATACGAAGCAGAAGAGCGCCGGCGCCGCCATGGTGACGAGCCGGACGAGCGTGCCGAGAGCCACCCGGCGGGTGAAGCCGCGCCGGATCAGCACGCCTTGAAAGAGCCGGCGATAACCGATGGCGACGGGAAACGGCACCAGGGTAAGCAGGCAGATCTGGACCCGCCGGGCCAGGTCGGGCGTGACGCCGATGAGATGTTCCGCGAGCCATGGCAAGGCGGGCGAGAGCGTGAAGACAAGCATGCCGAGGAGGGCGCCGATCAGGAGGAAGAGCGCGAATCGATGCAGGCGGGCGAAGGTCCGATCGTCGCGGGCGAGCCGCACCGCCGTCGGCAGCAGGGCCACCACCGGGCATTCGAGGATCATGGAGATCGAGAGCGCGAGACCGAAAGCCGCCAGATTCTCGGTTGGCTCGGCCAAGCGCGTGATGAGCGCCGAGAGGAACGGTATCTCGACGGCCATGATCGACCAGGTGATCGCGAGCGGGAACCAGAACCGGAAGATGCGCGCGCCGTCGAGGGTAGGCTTGAGCGGCGCTGCCGCGCCGCCGGAAAGCTCGGCGCCCACGGCCTAGCGGGGTTTCGGCTGGCGGTCGAGGCGCACGATCTCGCCTTCGAGGCCGGGTGCGGCCGCCGGATAAATCTCGAGGACGAGCGGGTCGTGACCCGGCACGATATGATCGGGCGAGGCCGCGAGCCGCTTACAGGTCTGCCAGCCGGCGACCATCTCGGGCGCGTCATAGATGGTCGGATAAAGCCGCTGCTTTTCCATGTTGGCGTAAAAGTGTGTGGCGTCGGAGGCGAGCACCACCCAGCCGCGTTCCGTCGAGACGCGCACGATTTGCAGGCCATGGGCGTGGCCGCCCACGAGATGCAGCGAAATGCCGGGGGCGAGATCGTCCTCACCGTCGTGGAACTCAACCCGATCCCGGTACACCTGACGCACTAGGCCGACGACGTCGTCGGGCCAATAGGAACGGCTGAGGGGCGCGTGCAGCATGTTGCGCCCGGTCGCCTGGCGCATTTCCCGGTCTTGTAAATGGAAGCGGGCATTGGGAAAATCGGCCCAGGTGCCGGCATGGTCCCAATGCATATGGGTGACGATCACATCGGCGACCCGGGTGGCATCGATGCCGATCTTGGCCAGGCCCTCCGCCGGCGTCTGGTGGTAGCCGCGGCCGCGCCGCGCGGCATTGTCGCGGGTCATGCCGGCGTCGACGACGACGGTCCGCCCGTCGCCCACAATCGCCCACACATAATAGATCAGCGGCTGGGCCACCTCGTGCGGGTCGGGTGGCATGATGAAGGTCTCTTGCAGGGTGCGGCCCGTGTGGCTCGCATAGCGAATCGCGTAGACCGCGTAATTCGGCAAACTGGGCATCGGCGGCACTCTTGCTTGTTTCGCCGAAGTTTAGGCGGCTCGCCGGCAAATGGCTATGGCGGGGAGGTGGCTGGGCCTTGTAGCGTTACGGTCCGTCGGCACAGAACCGCTGGAGGACGCCATGAAGATCACCGATTTGAGCGTGACGCTGTTCGCCTGGGACGACATACCCGCGACCCAATATGGCGTGCATACCGGCCGATTCTCGGGCCGGAGCCATCTCGGCCTCGTCACCGTCTCGACCGACGAAGGTGTCCAGGGCCACGCCTTCGTGGGCTCCTCCTCGAGGAGTGCCGAATTCGACGCCAACTCCATCATCACCTATCTGAAGCCCCAGGTGATGGGCCAGAACCCGCTCGACCGGGAGAAGCTGTTTCAGGCCATGTGGCGGCGCACCCGCTCGACCACGTTGCGCTGTATCGGCGCCGTCGACATCGCGCTCTGGGATCTAGCCGGCAAGGTGGCCAATCTGCCGATCCACCAATTGCTCGGCTCCTATCGCTCGACCGTGCCGGCCTATGCCAGTTCCCCGGTCCAGCCCTCCCGGGAGGCCTATGTGGAAGAGGCGCTGGCGATCAAGGCCGCCGGCTGGTCCGCCTACAAGATCCATCCACCCACGGTCTGGGAAGAAGACATCCGGGTGTGCCAGGCGGTGCGCAAGGCGGTCGGCGACGATTACCGCGTGATGCTGGATTCGACCTGGGTCTATCAATACCCCGAGGCGCTTCGGGTTGGTCTCGCCATCCAGGAGATGGGCTTCTACTGGTACGAGGACCCGCTCGCCGACGACGACATCACCAGCTATGTCAAACTCCGTCAGCAGCTCCGCATCCCGATCATGGCGACCGAACATTCGCCGGGCGGCCTGGAAGGCTATGCGCCCTGGCTGATGCTACAGGCGACCGACTATCTGCGTGGCGATGTGGCGGTGAAGGGCGGCATCACCACCATCGTCAAGACGGCCCATCTCGCCGAAGCCTTCCACATGAATTACGAAGTCCACCATGGCGGCAATTCGCTGAACAATGTGGCCAACCTGCATGTCATCATGGCGATCAAGAACTGCGAATATTTCGAGGTGCTGCTCCCCGATGGGGCGCAGAAATACGGCCTGCTCGAGGATATTACGGTCGACCGTGGCGGCCTGGTGCACGCGCCCAACGGGCCGGGCCTGGGTGCCCAGATCGACTTCGCGCTGATCGAGCGCAAGAAGACAGCGGTGCTTCGCTGAGCGGCGTCCGGCCGATTGCCGTCGGTGTGGCTGACGAATGCCAACACCAGGCCGAAGACCACCGCCGCACCGATCACCAAGGCAAGAAATGCGATAGAACCAGCGTCCATGTCGGTCACTCCCAAGGACGTGCGCAAAAAATATGGCGGGGAGAGGCTGGCGGCATTGATCTAGATCAGTGGCGGGTGATTTTCGGGAGGCAACGTGGAATTCGGCGTCTTCGACCATCTCGACCGGCGCCAGGCGCCGATCAGCGAGATTTATCGGAGCCGGCTCGACCTGGTCGAGCGCTACGACGCCGCCGGTTTCCACGCCTATCATTTGGCCGAGCATCACGCGACACCGCTGGGCTTGGCGCCGGCACCGGGCATCTTCCTCGCCGCCGTCGCCGAGCGGACGAAGCGGCTCCGCTTCGGGCCGCTGGTCTACACTTTGCCGCTCTACAATCCGCTCCGGCTGATCGAGGAGATCTGCATGCTCGACCAGCTCTCGGGCGGGCGTCTGGAGCTCGGTGTGGGGCGTGGCATCGTTCCCTACGAGGTGGCCTATTTCGGCCTCAGCCACCTCGAGACGCCGGCCATGCATGAAGAGGCGCTCAGCGTCATCCTCAAGGGCCTTACATCGCCCGTCCTCGATCATCAGGGCACCTATTACAAGTTCCGCAAGGTGCCGATGATCCTGGAGCCGGTGCAGCGACCGCACCCGCCGCTTTGGTATGGCGTCTCCAACCCGGCGAGTGTGCCCTGGGCCGCCGACAACAATGTGAATGTTGTCAGCAACAGCCCGTGCGACGCGGCGCGCGCCACCTTCGCGCGCTACCGGGAACTCTGGCGGGGCGAGGGGCCGCCGCCCCGGTTCGGGCTCAGCCGGCATATCACGGTGGCGGCGAGCGACGGCGAGGCGGAGGCACTCGCCCGGCCCAATTATCTCGCCTGGCACGATAACCTCGCCCGGCTTTGGCGCGATTTCGGCGCCGAGCCCCTCCGTTTCGCCAAGAGCTTTGACGAGGCGAAGGCGCGGGGTGTGGCGATTGCCGGCACACCGGCGACGGTGGGCGCGGAAATCGCCCGCCAGATCGAGGCGAGCACCTGCAATTATTTCATCTGCCGCTTTGCGTTTGGCGAACTCAGTCACGCCGAGGCGCTCCGCTCGGTCGACCTGTTCGCTGGCGACGTCATGCCGCATTTCCATGGCCGTTAACCGACCGCCCGTCCACGACACGCCGCTCGTCTGGATTCCGTTGCGCACGGGCGAGCGCCTGGCGGCGCGGCTCTGGCTGCCCGAGGGCGCCGACGCGGCGCCGGTGCCGGCGATCGTCGAATACATCCCCTATCGCCGGGGCGACTATACGGCGGTCCGCGACCGGGCCAATCATGGCTACCTGGCTGGCCATGGCTATGCGTGCCTTCGCATCGACGTACGCGGGACGGGCGACAGCGATGGCATCCACCATGAGCAATGGTCGGATGACTATGACCGCGATGCGCTCGATGCGTTCGCCTGGATCGCGGCCCAGCCGTGGAGCGACGGCAGCATCGGCATGATCGGGCTTTCCTGGGGCGGCAATACGGGCCTCCGCATGGCGAGCCTGGCGCCACCCGCGCTGAAGGCGGTGATCGCGATCTCGGCATCGGACGACCGCTACTCCAACAAGTTCCTGGGCGGCGCTCTGCTGCTCAACAGCGTGGTGTGGTCCTACACCATGACCGCCCAGAATTCGCGCCCGCCCGACCCCGCCAGCGTCGGCGAGGCCTGGCGCCAACAATGGCTCGACCGCTTGGCGAATGCTCCCTGGTATATCGAGCGGTGGCTCGCCCATCAGCGCCATGACGCCTATTGGGCCTCGGGCTCGGTGGTGGCGCGTTATGGCAATTTTGGCTGTCCGGTCTATAGCGTCGGCGGCCAAGCCGATCCCGGCTATCTCGCCACCGTGCCGGCGCTCATGGCGGGCCTCTTCGTGCCGACCAAGGGCCTGATGGGTCCCTGGGCGCACAAGAAGCCCTGGGAGGCGATGCCGGGGCCGGCGGTGAACTTCCTCGACGAGGCACGCCGCTGGTTCGACCGCTGGCTCAAGGGTGTCGAGAACGGTATCGAACGCGAGCCCGCCCTGCGGAGCTGGATGCAGGATTGGCAGCAACCGGCGGGCTATGTGGCGACCCGCGTCGGCCGGTGGGTCGAGGAGCCCACTTGGCCCTCGCCCTATGTGGCCATGCGATCCTTCTACTTGAACGCGAACGGTCTCGCCGATGTGGTGGGGCGGGAAGGCGAATATATCATCGCCTCGCCCCAGTCGCTCGGCTCGGTGGCGGGCGAGTGGATGCCGTGGCTCGCCTTTGGCGAGCAAGCCGAGCTTGCTCAGAATCAACGTGAAGATGACGGCCGTTCAGTTGCGTTCGATTCCAATTTGTTAGTCGCACCGATCGAACTGTTAGGCGAGCCGATTGCCTATCTGAATTTGGCGTCCGACAAGCCGGTGGCGAACCTCGTGGTGCGACTCTGCGACGTGGCGCCCGACGGTAGTTCGGCCCGCATCGCCTATGGCGCCCTCAACCTGACCCGCCGCGAGGGCTTGGCCAACCCGATGCCCTTGACGCCCGGCGAGCGCTACAATGTCGCCGTCCCGCTCTATCCCTGCGGCTACCGGGTGGCGGCGGGCCACCGGCTCAGGGTCGCACTCTCGACCGCCTATTGGCCGGTGATCTGGCCGGCGCCCGAACCCGTCTCGCTGACGCTCTATGGCGGCCGCATCGAGCTTCCGGTGCGAGCGCCTCGGCCGGAGGCGGAGGCGGCCATGCGCGCCTGGGGTCCCGTGGCGACCGCGCCCGCCATGGCGCGCACGGTCTTGGAGCCGGCCAAGGTCAGCCGGCGCACCATCCGCGATCTCGCCACCGGCCGGGTGGAACTCATTCACCGGGACGATGGCGGCCGCTATCGCATCGACGATTACGGCATCGAGGTGGCGGCCCGGACGGAGCGGCGGCTCTCGATCCAGGACGACGACCCGATCTCGGCCAGGGTCGAGCTGGATTGGTCATGGACCCTGCGGCGCGGCGACTGGACGGCCCGGACGCTCACCCGCGCCACGGTCTGGTGCACGGCCACGACGTTCGAGTTCGAATCGAGCCTCGAAGGCTTTGAGGGCGAGCGCCGGGTGTTCGCCAAGCAGTCGCGCAACAGCATCGCCCGCGATCTCATGTAATACTAAGCCTCGATGAGCTTGACTCATCGAGGCTTGGCCGGCGCGACCGCGCCGCGCCGCCGATGCGGCGAAAGCCAAGCGCGCGGAGCGCGCGCCCGGCGTTTGAGGGCGTCTCGATGATCGGTTTCGATCATCGAGACCTGGT
>SHVR01000043.1 GCA_009694185.1 Alphaproteobacteria bacterium
GCTCGGCATGACGCCCGGGGGCGACGTCGATGCCATTGTGCGGGGCTATAGGGAGGACTTCCCACCCACCTGACCCCCCCCCCCCCCCCCGCCCTAGAGAGGCCCGTCATGCCCGCCAGCCACACCCTCGCCGCCTCGCCCGCCACTTGCCATTGGGGCGTATTCAGTGCGTCCCTGAAGCCTGTCTTGACCGTGCAATCGGGCGACCGGGTCACGCTGCATTGCGTCTCGGGTGCCGCTGAGATTATTCCCAAGGGCGATTTCATCGTGTTGCCCGAACACCGCGAGATCACCGCCGCCCTGACGGCGCCGGTTGGCGGCGGCCATATCTTGACCGGTCCGGTGGCCATCGAGGGTGCCCGGCCCGGCGATGTGCTCGAAGTGCGCATCATCGACATCAAGCTCCGCCAGGATTGGGGTTGGAACATCATCCGCCCGCTGGCCGGCACGATCCCGGAAGATTTCCCGGCGACGCGCCTCCTCAACATTCCCCTCGACCGCGAGCGCATGCTCGCCAAGCTGCCCTGGGGCGTCGACCTGCCGCTCGCGCCCTTTTTCGGCGTGATCGGCGTGGCACCGCCCGCCGCCTGGGGCACCATCAGCACCATCCAGCCGCGCGCCCATGGCGGCAATCTGGACAACAAGGAGCTGGTGGCGGGCACCACCCTCTATCTGCCGGTGCATGCGCCGGGCGCCCTCTTCTCCGCCGGCGACGGCCACGCCTTGCAGGGCGACGGCGAGGTCTGCACCACAGCCATCGAGACGGCGCTATCCGGCACCTTCGAACTGCATCTTCGCCGCGGTGCCGCCATCGACCTGCCGCGCGCCGAGACGCCCACCCACTACATCACCATGGCCATGGACCCGGATCTCGACGTCTGCGCCAAGACGGCGCTCCGCCAGATGATTTCCCTGATCCAGGAAAAGGCCAACCTCTCGCGCGAGGATGCCTACACGCTGTGCAGCATCGCCGCCGACATGCGCGTGACGCAAACGGTCAACCAGCATAAGGGCATCCACTTCATGCTGGCCAAGAAGGCCCTGCATGGGTAGAGCCGACGGCTCAACGGGCGACGTCGCCATAAAGGTCGGGCCGGCGGTCGCGCCACCAGGGAAATTTCTTGCGGTAGGCCGACACCAGGTCGAGGTCGATCGCTTGCACGATCAGCGCCTCGCCCTCGCTGCCGGCCTCGGCCAGGACGGTGCCGCGCGGGTCGACCACCATGCTGCGCCCGAGATGCCGGCGCACGCCTTCGAGGCCGACCCGGTTGGCAGCCACCACATAGACGCCGTTCTCGAAGGCGCGCGAGCGCAGCGGCAGTTCCCAGAGCGCCTGGCGATGCTCGGGGTCGCTGTAGACCGAGTAGCAGATCGGCATGAAGATGATTTCGGCGCCGCGCAAGGCAAGGACGCGCGAGGGCTCCGGATAGAGCCGGTCGTTGCAAATCTGGATGCCGAGTTTGGCTCCGGCGACCGTGAACACCGGGAGATCCGGCCCCGGCGTGAAATAGAACTTCTCGTAACTTCCCGTGCCGCCCGCCTGCTCGTTCGGGAAATAGGCCGGGATATGGGTCTTGCGGTAGGTGCCGACAATTCCACCCTCGGCATCGACCACCATGGCGGCGTTGTAGAGACCGAAATTAGCCCGCTCGCCGAACGGCAGGATGAGTGCGATCCGGGCGCGCTTGGCGGTCTCGATGATGCCCTGAACGATCGGGCTGTCGGGCTCGGTGAAGAAGCGGTCGAAATTCTCCTCCAGGCGATTGGGGAAGAAGGGCGACATGAACAGCTCGCTGAATGTCAAAATATCGGCGCCCCGGTCGGCCGCTTCCTCGATCATGCGCCTGGCCGTCGGCACCATCTCGCCCATAGCGTCCGAGAGGACAGGCCCGGTCTGGGCGGCGGCCACGGTGATGGTCCGGCTCATGGCTGTCGCTCCTTGGCTGGCCGTCTCGTATGGCGGCCGATTTGAGCACGAAGCCGGCCGGCGCGCCAAGCGAAGTAACCGACCCGCTATTTCCGCCCGTGGCATGAGACTTGCCCCGGCAATGAACGAAGCTACCCTCCCAACATCATGGCCGCCAAACGCCGCATCGCCGTTCGCCTGGAATCATGGGTCGAGAGCCTGGCCCGGATCGGCCATAACAATGGCCCGCCTCTCGACGTCACCTACAAGGCGTGGCTCTGGCGGCGCGCCCATGCCCGCGCCTGGAAAACGCCGCCCCGCGAGATCGCCATGCCGCGTCTCGGGCGCGCCGAGGGACTGGGCCTCTCCTACCGGGACTATGCCGCGGTGCTGCTGGACCGGGGAGCGCGGCTCGCCGCCATCGTCTTGGCGCCCGGCGCGGTCGATCCGGTTCGCCTCGTCGGCAACCGGCCCGAGCATCACCGCGCCGCCGAACTCGCGGGATTCGGACGCTACAAACAGGCCGCGGACTATTTCGCGGCGCCCACGGTGCCGGCGTCGGCGTCGGCGCCGCCGCCCGCCCAGCGGCACATGGCACCGGCCCGCCGGCGGCCATCGGCCGCGCCGTTCCTCGTTCCGGTCTGGGGAAAACCCAATCGCGGCTGAGTCGCGTTTCGGGTCGTGTGCGCTTACACTCGCCCGGCAACCCGCCACCCACAGAAGAGACCATGCCCGCACGGATCGACGGCCCGAAAATCAGCGTGCGCGGCGCGCGCGAACATAATCTGAAGAACATCGACGTGGACATCCCGCGCGACCGCCTGGTGGTGATCACCGGGCTCTCGGGCTCGGGCAAATCCTCGCTCGCCTTCGATACCATCTATGCCGAGGGCCAGCGCCGCTATGTGGAAAGCCTGTCGGCCTATGCCCGCCAGTTCCTCGAACTGATGCACAAGCCCGACATGGATTCGATCGAGGGCCTGTCGCCCGCCATTTCGATCGAGCAGAAGACCACGTCGCGCAACCCCCGCTCCACGGTCGGCACGGTCACCGAGATCTACGACTATATGCGCCTGTTGTGGGCCCGGATCGGCGTGCCCTACTCGCCGGCCACCGGCTTGCCGATCGAAAGCCAGACCGTCTCCCAGATGGTCGACCGCGTCATGGCCATGCCCGAGGGCACCCGGCTCTATCTGCTCGGCCCGCTGGTGCGCGGCCGCAAGGGCGAGTACCGCAAGGAGTTTGCCGACCTGCGCAAGCGCGGTTTCCAGCGGGTCAAGGTGGATGGCAAGCTCTACGAAATCGATAGCGTGACAGCCCTCGACAAGAAGAAGAAGCACGACATCGACGTGGTGGTCGATCGCCTGGTGGTGCGCCCCGACCTTGGCAACAGGCTGGCGGACAGTTTCGAGACAGCCCTTGGATTGGGCGATGGGATCGCGGCCGTCGAGCATGCGGAAACCGGCGAGCGCACCGTCTTTTCGGCCAAGTTCGCGTGCCCTGTCTCCGGCTTCACCATCGAGGAGATCGAGCCGCGCCTCTTCTCCTTCAACAATCCCCATGGTGCCTGTCCGGCCTGCGACGGGCTCGGCACCAAGCAGCATTTCGCTGCCGAGCTGGTGGTCCCGGACGAGCGCCTCAGCCTCCGCGACGGCGCCATCGCGCCCTGGGCCACCGCGCCCACGCAATATTACGCCCAGACCCTCGACTCTCTGGCCCGCCATTACAAGGTCAGCGTCACCGACCCGTTCGCCGCCTTGCCCGAGCCCGTGCGCCAGGCGATCCTCTTCGGCTCGGGCGAGACCCCGGTCGCCATGACCTATGACGACGGCCTAAAGCGTTACAAGGTCACCAAGCCGTTCGAGGGGGTCATTCCCAATCTCGATCGCCGCTGGCGCGAAAGCGACAGCGCCTGGCTGCGCGAGGAGCTCGCGCGCTATCAGCGCGCGAGCGAGTGCGACGTCTGCCGGGGCCAGCGCCTCAAGCCCGAGGCGCTGGCCGTCAAGGTCGCGGCCAAGACGATCGCCGACATCTCGATGCTCTCGGTGGCGGCGGCGCGCCGTTGGTTCCAGGGGATCGACGGGGCGCTCACCAGCAAACAGCGCGAGATCGGCGCCCGGATTCTGAAGGAGATCAACGAACGCCTGGGCTTCCTCGATAATGTCGGTCTCGACTATCTGAGCCTGGCGCGCAATTCCGGAACGCTTTCGGGCGGTGAGAGCCAACGCATTCGGCTGGCCTCGCAGATCGGCTCGGGCTTGACCGGCGTGCTCTACGTCCTCGACGAGCCGTCGATCGGCCTGCACCAGCGCGACAACGCGCGCCTGCTGACCACCCTCAGGCGGCTGCGCGACCTCGGCAACACCGTGATCGTGGTCGAGCATGACGAGGAGGCCATCCGCAGCGCCGACTGGTTGATCGACATGGGGCCCGGCGCCGGGGCGCATGGCGGCCATGTGGTGGCCGAGGGCCTGCCCGACGCGGTGCTCCAGACTCCCACCAGCCTCACCGCCCAATATCTGACCGGCATCAAGCGGATCGAGGTGCCGCGCCAGCGCCGCGCCGGCAACGGTGCGACGCTCGCCATCGTCGGCGCTCGCGGCAACAATTTGAAGAACATCACCGCCCATATCCCGCTCGGCACGTTTACCTGTGTGACCGGCGTCTCGGGCGGCGGCAAATCGACCCTCATCGTCGACACGCTCTACAATGCCGTGGCCCGCCAGTTGCACGGCGCACGCGAGCAGGCGGGCGAACATGAGCGCATCGACGGCATCATGCATGTCGACAAGGTCATCGATATCGACCAGTCGCCGATCGGCCGCACGCCGCGCTCCAACCCCGCCACCTATACGGGTGCCTTCGCGCCCATCCGCGATTGGTTTTCGGGCCTGCCCGAAGCCAAGGCGCGCGGCTACAAGCCGGGCCGCTTCTCGTTCAACGTCAAGGGTGGGCGGTGCGAGGCCTGCCAAGGCGATGGCGTGCTCAAGATCGAAATGCACTTCCTCCCCGATATCTATGTCGAGTGCGACCAGTGCAAGGGTGGGCGGTATAATCGCGAGACCCTGGAGGTGCACTTTCGCGGTCACACCATAGCCGGTGTCCTGGCGCTCACGGTCGACGAGGCGGCCGCGTTGTTCCAGGCGGTCCCGGCGATCCGCGACAAGCTGGTGACGTTGCAGCGGGTCGGGCTCGGCTATATCAAGGTGGGCCAGTCGGCGACCACGCTTTCGGGCGGCGAGGCGCAGCGCATCAAGCTCGCCAAGGAACTCTCCCGCCGCGCCACGGGCCGCACCCTCTACATCCTGGACGAACCCACCACCGGCCTGCATTTCGAGGACATCCGCAAGCTGCTCGACGTCCTGCATGCCCTGGTCGAGTCCGGCAACACGGTGCTGGTGATCGAGCACAATCTGGAAGTCATCAAGACCGCCGATTGGCTGATCGATCTCGGACCCGAGGGTGGCGACAAAGGCGGGCGGATCGTGGCCCAGGGAACGCCGGAAGAAGTGGCCCGGGTCGCGGCCAGCCATACCGGGCAGTTCCTGGCCCCCTACCTTACACCGCGCCGCGCCGGCGAAGCATCCGGCGCGGCCACGTATTCTGGCGCGGCGGCGCCGCGCCTCAAGGGCCGCAAGACCGCGTGAGGGTGCGCCCTTGACCGTGATCGAGACCCCGCGCACCGGGCTCCGGCCGTTCGTACCCGAAGACATCCCGGCCTACGCGGCGATCCGGGCGAAGCCCGAGGTCGTGCATTTCATTTCCGGCGGTGCCCGCACCGCCGAACAGGCCGCCGCGGTGGCGGCGCGCGTCGTGCCGGCCTTCATCCAGCATTGGCGCGAACATGGCTATGGTCCCTGGGCCATGATCGAGAAGGCCTCCGGCCAACTCATGGGCCATATGGGGCTCCAGTTCGTGCCGGAACTCGGGGCCGTCGAAATACTTTACATGTTGGACACGCCGTTCTGGGGCCAGGGCTACGCCACCGAGGGTGCGCTGGCCTCCCGCAACCATGCCTTCAACGCCCTGGGCCTCGCGGTCGTGGTCGCGATTGCGGCGATAGAAAACAAGGCTTCCCAAAGGGTTATGCGGAAAATCGGTCTCACGTTCCAGACCTTGCCGCCCTACCGGGACATGACGGTCGCCCTCTATGCCCGTGAACGCGCGTCGGGTGGCTGTTAACTTAGCTTTACAGTTATGGTAGCGACTGTAATCCACCCTTTACAATTCGACGACCCACGAAACCCGGGAATGGCGGAAAACCGACACTGGATCGAATCTTGCGTAGTTCCTTGGAGGGGCAATATAACAGAGTTGGTCGACGTGGCAAGCTGGGGCATTTCCACCGCGATCATGGTCATGATCGCCATGAGCTTACAATTCAGTCCGGGTTATGTACCCGTTCTGGCGATGGGGGGAGCGTTTGCGAGCATCTCGTTGCTCGCCAGCAGTCTCTTTCTCATCGCCCTCACACTGCGCCCGGCCGGACCCCGGTTAGAGGCGCTGGGCGACCATGAACGCACCTTGGGCCTCAGTCTTGCGGGCCTCTTGGGCTTTTTCGCCGTCAGTCTCGCGGCGGCCGCCTCTCACTGAGGCCCCTCCCGCCGAGGCCCCTCTCACCGAGACCCGGTCATCCGCTTGGATGGGCCGGGCACCGTGCGCCGACGCGCCACCCGTATCCCGGCCCCCAAGGCGCGGCGGTCACATCGTCTTGGCGTAGTCGTACTGTCCGGCCTTCCATTCGTAGAACACATAGCCGGGCGCGGTCACGTCACCCTTCTTGTCGAACTGAACCTTGCCCAGAACCGTCTCGAAAGCGTTGGCACGCAGCGCCTCGACGACTTTCTTGGAATCCGCCGTACCCGCCTTCGCCGCCGCCTGCGCCCAGGCCTGGATGGCGCCATAGGTGTAGAGGACATAGCCCTCGGGCTCGATGTTCTTGTCGCGGAACTTCTTGACCAGCGGCGCCGCCACCACGTTCTTGCGCGGGTCGGGACTGAAGGTCATCAGCGTTCCCTCGCCGGCGGGCCCGGTGATCGCCCAGAATTCCTGGGTCACCAGTGCGTCGCCGGAGATCAGTTGCGCGGTCATGCCTTGCTGGCGCATCTGGCGGACGATCAGGCCCGCTTCCGTGTGATAGCGGCCGACATAGACCACATCGACCGCCGCCTGCTTCAGCTTGGTCACGAGCGCCGAATAGTCCTTCTCGCCGGCCGTATAAGCTTCATAGAGGGCTTCTTGCAGACCCTTGGCGTTCATCGCCTTCTTGGTCTCGTCGGCGAGGCCTTTCCCATAGGCGCTCTTGTCGTGGATGACGGCGACCTTCTTGCCCTTATAGCGCACCGCCATGAACTCGCCCGCCACTTCGCCTTGCTGATCGTCGCGACCGCAGACGCGGAAGGTGTGATCGCCACCCTCGTCGGTCAGCTTGGAATTGGTCGAGGCCGGCGAGATCTGGACGACGCCCTCCTCCTGATAGACCTTGGAGGCGGGGATCGACGAGCCGGAACAGAAATGCCCGGCGACGAACTTCACCTTCTTGTTGACCATCTGGTTGGCGACCGCGACGGCCTGTTTCGGCTCGCACGCGTCGTCGCCGATCTCCAGCACCAGCTTCTGGCCAAGCACGCCGCCGGCCGCGTTGATATCGGCGACCGCCATTTCGGCCCCGGCCTTCATCTGCGCGCCGAAGCTCGCATATTGGCCGGTCATCGGCCCCGCCGTCGCGATGGCGATATCCGCCGACGCGGCCATGCTGCCGAGCGAAGCCAACGCCCAAGCAACAGTGAGGATGCCTATCAGTCTCTTCATCGCAAGTGCTCCTCCGTGGACACAAAGACGCGCCGCCAAGGCTGGCAGAGTTGCCGGCGGGGCGGTATGCGCTCGCGCGCCATTTCCCACAGGGTTGCGGTGGGGCCTCGGGCCGGATATCAGTTCCAGGTCATGTCCCATTCCACCGTCCATGTGATCGGCGCGGGCCTCGCGGGAAGCGAGGCCGCCTGGCAGCTCGTCCGCCAGGGCATCCCGGTCGTTCTGCACGAAATGCGCCCGCGGCGCATGACCGAAGCGCATGCGGGCGATGGCTTGGCCGAACTGGTTTGTTCCAATTCTTTCCGCTCCGACGATGCCGAAAATAATGCGGTCGGCTTGCTGCATGCGGAAATGCGCCAGGCCGGCTCCCTGATCCTCGGCGCCGCCGACCGCCACAGGGTGCCAGCCGGCAGCGCGCTTGCGGTCGATCGCGAGGGCTTCTCCGCCGCCGTGACACAGGCCCTGGCGGCGGAACCGCTCATCACCCTGGTGCGCGATGAAGTGCGCGGCCTGCCGCCCGCCGCGTGGGATCAGGTGATCGTGGCGACGGGCCCGCTTACCTCGCCGGACTTCGCCGCGGCACTCCAGACCTTGACCGGCAGCGAAGCCTTGGCCTTTTTCGACGCTATCGCGCCGATCGTCCACAAGGACAGCATCGACTTCGACAAGGCCTGGTTGCAATCCCGCTATGACAAGGTTGGACCGGAGGGCGACGGCGCCGACTACATCAATTGCCCCCTGGACAAGGCGGCCTATGAGGGCCTCGTCGACGCCATGCTGGGGGCCGACAAGATCGAGTTCCGGGACTGGGAAAAAAAGACACCCTATTTCGAGGGCTGCCTGCCGATCGAGGTCATGGCCGAGCGCGGCCGCGAGACGCCCCGCTTCGGACCCATGAAGCCGGTCGGGCTGACCGACCCGCGCACGGGCAGGCGGTCGCACGCGGTCGTCCAGCTCCGCCAGGACAATGCCCTCGGCACGCTCTACAACATGGTCGGGTTCCAGACCAAGCTCCGCCACGGCGATCAACGCCGGGTCTTCCGCCTGATTCCGGGTCTCGAAGGCGCGGAGTTCGCCCGTTATGGCGGCATCCACCGCAATACCTTCCTGAACAGCCCGGTGCTGCTGGACCCATTGCTCCGCCTCCGCGCCGAGCCCAGAATGCGTTTCGCCGGCCAGATCACCGGCGTCGAAGGCTATGTGGAAAGCGCCGCCATCGGCCTCATCGCCGGGCGCTTCGCCGCCGCCGAACGGCTGGGCCGGGCGCCGGCGCCGCCGCCCACCACCACCGCGCTCGGCGCGCTCCTGTCGCATGTCACCGGCGGGCATTTGCCGGCCGGTGTCGGCGGTTTTCAGCCGATGAACATCAATTTCGGCCTGCTGCCACCGCTCGCCGACGAGCCGGCGGACAAGCGCCGCGGCCGGGCGCCGCGTAAGCAGGCCATGACCCGGCGCGCGCTGGCCGATGTCGCGGCGTGGCTGGCGACGGTCGGCGTGGGTGCGGCCGGGTCAAGTTAGCCGGAATAGGCTCTAGGCGGCGATGGCGCTGAGGGGCTCGAGATAGGCCATTCCCAGCGCCTCGGCCACGGCCGGATGGGTGATCTTGCCAGCCCACACGTTGAGGCCGTCGAGCAGATGGCGATCTTCTCCGAGCGCCCGCTGGAAGCCCTTGTCGGCAAGCGCCAGCACATAGGGCAGCGTTGCGTTGTTGAGTGCCAGCGCCGACGTACGCGGCACGGCGCCGGGCATATTGGCGACGCAATAATGCACCACGCCATGCACCAGAAAAATGGGGTCGGCATGAGTGGTCGGCCGGCTGGTCTCGAAGCAGCCGCCCTGGTCGATGGCAATGTCCACCAGGACGGAGCCGGGCCGCATGCGGGCGACTAATGCCCGGCTGACGAGCTTGGGCGCCGTGGCACCGGGCACGAGGACGGCGCCGATGACCAGGTCGGCCGCCGCCACCAGCCGCTCGACCGTGTCCTGCGTCGAGTAGGCGGTCGCAATGCGGCCGCCGAATAGCTCGTCGAGTTCGATGAGACGCGGCAGCGAGCGGTCGACGACCGTGACGCGCGCATCGAGGCCGGCGGCCACGCGCGCCGCGTTGGTGCCCGACACCCCACCGCCCAGAATCACCACGTCGGCCGGCAGCACCCCGGGGACTCCGCCCAGCAGAATGCCGGCGCCGCCCTGGCGCCGCTCCAGACAATGGGCGCCCACTTGCACGGCCATGCGGCCCGCCACCTCGCTCATGGGTGCGAGCAGCGGCAACCGGCCACGGGCGTCGGTGACCGTCTCGTAGGCGATGGCCGTGCAGCCCGATGCCAGCAGACCCTTGGCCTGATCGGGATCGGGCGCGAGATGCAAATAGGTGAAGAGCGTGTGTCGCTGGGTCAGCCGGGCGATCTCGATTGCTTGCGGCTCCTTGACCTTGACGATCAGGTCGGCGCCGGCGAACACCGTTTCGGCGGTCGGGGCGATCGTGGCACCGGCCGCCCGGTAGGCCTCGTCGCCGGCGCCAATGCCGGCACCCGCCCCGGCCTCCACGATCACGCCATGGCCGTGACGCACCAATTCGCCGACACTCGATGGCACCAGGCCAACCCGATTCTCGTCAGTCTTGATTTCCTTCGGAACGCCGATACGCATGGCACGCTCTCCGCTGTCGCTCGGGGGTCATGATGCCTCGGATGGCTTGCCTATTGGAGGCAAAAATGAATGCCCATGCGGCCGCCTCAGAACCGGCCGCGCGCCCTGGCCGAGAAGAGCCGCCAGGCCTGGAAGCGAGGCGGCGGCCGACTTGCCAGGACAAAAGGGTCGAACTCGGCCGCCCGGAGACGCGCCAGATGCCGGCCGGCGAGAGTGGCGAGAAGGAGCGCCGGCAGGGCCGCCCTGGGCAACGCCGGTTGCATCGACCGGGCCTCGGCGAGCCGTGTCTCGGCCAGGACCGCGACATTGCGAACGACCGAACCGAGGTCACGCCCCGGCCGGCCCTCATAGAGCGCCGCCGGGTCGACACCCTCGGCCGCCATGAGATCCGCCGGCATATAGTGGCGCCGCGCCTGGGCGTGGAAGGGCAGAGCCCGCAAGAGCCCGGTGAGCGCCCAGGCAACACCCACCTGCCGGCCCGCCGCGTCCGCCACCGGGTCCGCGATGCCGTGTGCCGCCAACGCCAGGCGGACCAGGCCGCCCGAGGTCGCGTCCGCATAGTCTTCGAGTTCCGCCAGTGTGGCCGGCGGCCGATCGAAGAGGTCGCGCTCGCGGGCGTCGATCAGGCGGTCGAACAGGCCCCTGTGCCGCGCCGCCGCGACGCCGGACGCGGCGAGGGCGAGGGCGACCTCGTGGCGTCGCGGCACTCCCGCGTAGATTTCGTCCAGGGTATCGCGCCACCACTGCAAACGAATCTGGCCGAGCAAGGGTTCGCTGACACTTTCCCGGACCCGGGCCAGCTCCCAATTGAGGGCATAAAGGGCATGGAGCCCACCCCGCGCCGCCTCCGGCGCGAACATGACCGTCAGATAGCGTTCCGGGTCGTTGCGGCGCACCTGGTTGGCGCAATAGGCCAAGGCGGCGGCGGGCGCACCGGGTGGCGGGGACAAATCGGGCTCACTCGGCAAGAAATTTCCCTTCCAAATAGCCATCAACGTCCTTGCGCCATGAAAGCTGCCAGCGTAGTTTTACGGCATCGTGCATATGGGGGCAGACCATGAAAAACCCACTCGATTCCCTACATCAGACCATCGGCCTCGGCGTCGTCATCACGGTCGTCATGGTCATCCTCATTCGCATCATCACCTGAAGGCGGCCATAGGGGAGGTCCGATCATGGAATTCGACTATAGTTGGTGGACGTTCTTGGTGCGTTGGCTGCACGTCCTTTCTGGCATCATGTGGGTGGGCTTGCTCTGGTACTTCAACTTCGTCCAGTCGCCGACCATGCCGAAGATTCCCGATGAACTAAAGCGCGGCGTCAGCGGCTATATTGCGCCCGAGGCCCTGTTCTGGTTCCGCTGGGCGGCGCTCGCCACCGTGGTGACCGGCCTGTTGCTTGCGATGATGAACGGCTATCTGCTCCAGGCACTCACGCTCGGCTTCGCGGACAAAGTGGCCAAGCATGCCGCCATCGGCTTCGGCATGTGGTTCGGCCTGATCATGGCCTTCAATGTCTGGTTCATCATCTGGCCCAATCAGCAGAAGGCGCTGGGTCTCGTGGATGTACCGGCGGCGGAGAAGCCCAAGGCGGCTCGGCTCGCGGGTGTGACCTCGCGCTTCAACACCATGCTCTCCATCCCGATGCTGTATGCCATGGTATCGGCCCAAAACGTCTACTGAGGCGGAACGACGGGCGACAAGCGGCGGGGCCTCGCGGTCCTGCCGTCTTCGTGCCCGGTCGGTCGTTTCGCCCTCAGTCGATGGCGATCAGCGCCGCCGCCACATGCCGGCCCTCGGCTAAGAGGACATTATAGGTCCGGCAAGCGGCCCCGGTTCCCATGGTCTCGACCACGATCCCCGCTCGCCGCAGGGTCTGGCGGAGTTCCGGCGGAATCGGCGCGGGCCTGGCACCGCAACCCAGCAGCAACAGATCGACGCTGTTCCCCGGTGCCGTGAGCGGTGCCAGGGTTGCCTCCGCCACCGCCGCCATGTCGGCGACCGGCCAGGCGAGCGTCCGTTCGGCAAACACCATGATCGACCCCGCATAGAGGACGCCGCTCACGCGGAACCGCCCACCGCCATAGGACTCGATGACCTGCCGGCCGGCCGGAATGGTTGGCGTGACATCGACCATTCCCGCCTCGCTTTCGCCCAGCCGATATTTTTCAGATCGGCAGGGCCGTGGGTCTCGTCCGCCGCAGCCAAGCGACGATCATCACCCGGGTCAAGGTGATGGCGGTGAACATGGAAATGGCAATGCCGATCGAGAGTGTCACGGCGAAACCCTTGATCGGCCCGGTGCCAAAGGCATAGAGCGCCAGCGACGCGATGAGCTGGGTCAGGTTCGAATCGATGATCGTGGTCATGGCGCGGTGATAGCCGGTGTCCATGGCCGAGACCACCGATCGCCCGGCGCGGAGCTCCTCGCGCATACGCTCGAAGATCAGCACGTTCGAATCGATCGTCACACCCACCGACAAGACCAGGCCGGCAATACCCGGCAGCGTCAGGGTCGCCTGGAGTAGGGACATCACCGCCATGGTCAGCACCAGGTTGACCAGCAGGCCGACGCAGGAAAAGACACCGAACAAGCCGTAAGTCATCACCATAAAGATGATGATGAGAGCAACACCGGCGATGCAGGCAATCTTGCCCGCGTGGATCGAATCGGCGCCGAGGCCGGGTCCGACGGTGCGCTCTTCCAGGACATTGAGCGGCGCCGGCAGAGCACCCGCGCGCAACAGCAGTGCCAAGTCCTGGGCCTCCTGGGTCGTGAAACTGCCCGAGATGATGCCGCTGCCGCCCAGGATCGGCTCCCGGATGACCGGCGCGCTGATGATGCGGTCATCTAGGGCGATGGCCATCAGCTTGCCCACATTGTCCTGGGTCGCCTTGCCGAATTGCTTGGCGCCCAGGGTATCGAAGCGGAAATTCACCACCGGGGCGCCATCCTGGAATGACGGCCGGGCATCCACCAGGCGCTCGCCGGCCAGCATCGGTCGCTTGCGCACGACATATTGCGCGGGCCCGCTGCTCCGCCGCTCGTCGCTCGGCATGACCACCGTGCCGGCCGGCCCGCGGCCGCCTGCCGCCTGTTCCGGTGTCGCACCCACCTCGACCATGTGGAAATTCAGCTTCGCCGTCTTGCCCAAGAGGCGCTTGATGCGCTGCGGATCGCCCACCCCCGGCAATTGCACCACGATCCGGCTTTGACCCTGGCGTTGAATGACCGGCTCGCGCATACCGGTTTCGTCGATGCGTCGCCGCACGATCTCAAGCGACTGCTCGACCGCGGCGCGCCGACGTTCGCGCAATTCCTGTTCGGTCAGGAAAACCGTGATCGTGCCCGCCTCGCCGAGGCGCGTCTGCAACTGGGTATCTTCCTTGCGGAGCAATTCCCGGACCGAGTCCGCCTGGCTCGCATCGCGCAGTTTGAAGACGACGGTGGCGCCCTCGATACCGAGATTGAGATAGCCGATGCCGCGCTGCCGCAACACATTGCGGGTGGCGTCGACCAGGGCCTCCATCCGGTCGCGAATAACGGCGTCCGTATCCACCTCAAGCAAGATCTGTGAGCCGCCTTGCAAGTCCAAGCCCAGGCTCAATTGCTGATGCGGCAGCCAGCGCGGCAGGCGCTCCGCGTCCGGCACGCTCAACAGATTCGGCACGTTAAAGGCGAAACCCAGAAAACACACCAGGAGGATCAGCGCGATCTTCCATTGGGCGATGTACAGCATCGCCTAACTCCCTGGCCTGACTTAATTCTTCTTGCGAAACATGTCCAAGAGGCCGCCGAGTCCGCCGAGGCCGCCCTTGGACGCATCCGCGCCGGCTGGCGCACTCGACGTGCCGCTACTGTCGACGGGCACCGTCTTCGACAAGACCTCGGCCACATGCCCACGCACCAGGCGAACGCGCACGCCCTCGGCAATCTCGACCTGTAGTTCGGTATCGCTGACCACTTTGGTGACGCTGCCGATCAGGCCGCCGGTGGTCACAACGCGGTCGCCGCGCCGGAGTCCGCCCACCAACTCGCGATGCAATTTGGCCTTTTTCTGCTGTGGCCGGATCAGCAAGAAATAGAAAACCGCGAAGATCAGGATCAACGGCAGGAACGCGGCCATGTCCAAGCCGCTGCCGCCGCCCGCCGACTGCGCGTAGGCTGGTGATATCAACATTGAGTGCCCTAACTTCCTGCACCGAGGGAAGCGGGACTATACCGGTTTGGCCAAGGCTTGCCTATCGCCAGGCATGCGCCGCGTCGAACGACCTGATAGGTTTCGCCCGCCCCGCATTGCGACCGCCGCATCCCATGGAGGACCCCCTGTCCGAACCCACCCTCGGCCCCTTGCTGGCGCGCATCGCCGCCGCCCTGGAGCGCCTGGCGCCGCCGCTTCCGCCCGACGGCGATCTCGCCCAGGCCGACGGCTTCGTCTGGCACCCGGCCAGTGCCGGCGGCCGCCTGGCGCCCATCCAGCGGGTCAACCGTGTCGACCTCGCCTTGCTGCAAGGCATCGACCATGTCCGCGACATCCTCTTGGAAAACACCCGCCGCTTCGCTGGCGGCCTCCCCGCCAACAATGCGCTCCTCTGGGGTGCCCGCGGCATGGGCAAGAGCTCGCTCGTCAAGGCGTGCCACGCCGCCGTCAACGCGGAACGGCCGGGCGCCGTGGCACTCATCGAAATTCACCGCGAGGACATCGCCAGCTTGCCGTCGCTCTTGGACCGGCTGCGGCCCGAAGGGCGCCGCTCGATCCTCTTCTGCGACGATCTCTCGTTCGACGGCGACGACACCAGCTACAAGTCGTTGAAGGCGGTCCTCGAGGGCGGCCTCGAAGGCCGGCCGGCCCATATCCTCTTCTACGCCACCTCTAACCGTCGCCACATGATGCCGCGCCAGATGATCGAGAATGAGCGCTCGACCGCCATCAACCCCGCCGAAGCGGTCGAGGAGAAAGTCTCCCTCTCGGATCGTTTCGGCCTCTGGCTTGGTTTTCACGGCTGCGACCAGGAGACATACTTGGCCATGGTCGCGGCCTATGCGCGGCATTTTCGCTTGGCCCAGGCGCCCGAGGCGCTGCGTGGCGAAGCACTCGAATGGTCGATGACGCGGGGTGCCCGCTCGGGCCGGGTCGCCTGGCAATTCATCCAGGACCTGGCCGGCCGCCTCGGGCACCGGTTGGAATAGGGTTATACTAAGCCTCGATGAGCTTGACTCATCGAGGCTTGGCCGGCGCGACCGCGCCGCGCCGCCGATGCGGCGAAAGCCAAGCGCGCGGAGCGCGCGCCCGGCGTTTGAGGGCGTCTCGATGATCGGTTTCGATCATCGAGACCTGGCATTACGTCGGACTTGAGGCGGTCATCAGCGGCATGGGGTCGACCGCCCGCGTGCCTCGGCGCAACTCGAAATGTAGTTGCGGCTGGTCGACGCCGCCGGTATTGCCGACCCGCGCGATCACCTGGCCGCGTTCGACCGTTTCGCCCCGCCGCACCAGCATCGTCTCGCCATGGGCATAGGCGCTGACCCAGCCCTGGTCATGGCGCAGCAGGATCAGATTGCCGTAGCCGCGCAGTTCGTTGCCGGCATAGACGACGACGCCGCGCTCGGCGGCGCGCACGGGCGCCCCCTGTGGGGCGGCGATGTTGATGCCATCATTATGCATACCGCCCGGTTTCGGCCCGTAAGTGGACAGCAGCGTCCCCTCGATGGGCCTGAGGAACTGACCGCTGCCGCGCCCAGGCTCGGCGGGCGGTGCCGCCACGGGGGCCTCGGGCGGTAGCGCCGCGATCGAAACCTCGCCGCCGGGTGGCAGGCCGGATGTCACGGGGGCCGGGGCTGGCACGGGATCACCCGGCGCGGGCGGATCGCTGGGCGGTGGCGCCAGGGTCTCGGCGACCACCGCTCGGGGGCTCCCAGCCGGGGGCGGCGGCGCGCTCGCCCGGACAACGGCACCGCCAGCCGCGGCCGACCGATCGTGCAGCACGAGAATTTGCCCGATCCTGAGACCCGACGTAGGTTCCAGCCCGTTGGCCTGGGCCAAGGCCGCGCCCTCCACGCCATAGCGCGCGGCGACGCCACTCAGTGTTTCACCGGACTGGACAATATGAGTCCGCTCGCTCGGCAGCAGCAGCTTCTGCCCCACCTGGAGGCGATAGGGCGGCTGGAGCTGATTGACCTCGATCATACCGCGCAGGCTGACATTGTTCTGGCGGGCGATCGCATGCAGCGTATCGCCGCGCTGGACCAGTACGCCATCGCCAGCGGCCGAAGGTCTTGCCGGGCGCCCTTCTAGCGTCGGGCCAACCGCCGCGTCGCTGGCGCCCCCGGGCGGCGGGATGCGAATGAGACCACAGCCCGCCAGCAACAGCACGAGGCCGAGCGCGGCCAGCGCTTTCACCGACGCCTCGGCCCCGACGCCGGCGCGCTGCCCGGCTCCAAGGGCGTCCGGTCCACCGATCGGTCGGGCGGCGCGCCCGGCAGAATGTCGTTCGGCGGCCCGGCGGGCGCCGGCGCCGTCGCCACCGGTTCCGCGGCCGGTGGGATCGCCGCTGGTTGCCGTTGGACCGGCGCGCGGCTGAACAAAGTGCAGCCCACCAGAAGCGCCGAGAGCAGGATGACGACCAGGGTCCTCATGACTTTCGCACCCCGGCCATGGGCGCGCTCGCCAGCCCAGCCTCGCCAATCGAAGCCGCCGCGCCGATCAGGGGCACGAAATGGGCGGGCCGCAGATCCTCGGTATGAAAACCGGTTTCCGACCGGGTGACACGAACCAGGCGCTGATCGCCACGGCGCCGTCCGACCGGCAGGACCAGAATGCCGCCTTCGCCGAGCTGGTCGGCGAGCGGCGCCGGCACGTCGTTGGCGGCGGCCGCCGCCAGGATGCGCTGAAACGGCGCCTGAACCGGCCAACCCAGACTGCCATCGCCGCAGAGCGTGGTGATGTTGGATAGTCTCAGTTTGGTCAAACGCGCCTCCGCCTCTTCCAGCAGGGCACGGTGCCGCTCGATGCTGTACACCCGGCGGCAGAGCCGTGCCAGCACAGCCGTCTGGTACCCGGAGCCGGTGCCAATCTCAAGCACCTTCATATTGGGGCCGACATCCAGCATCTGGGTCATGAGCGCAACCAACACCGGTTCGCTGATGGTTTGGCCATGGCCGATGGGCAGCGCCGTGTTCTCATAGGCCTGGTCGTGAAATGTCGGCGGCACGAAAAGCTCCCGGGGCGTGCGTTCGATCGCCGCGAGGACGCGAGTATCGCTGATGCCGGATTGGCGCAGCATCAGAACGAGTCGCACGCGGCGGGCCGCCAAATTCATCGGAAGACCTTGCCGAGCGGGCCGAGGGTCGGCCGGTGGGTCAGGTCGAGATGCATCGGCGTCACCGCGATCGCCTGATGTTGGTAGACCGCATCGAGGTCCGAGTCGCGCAGATGATGTTCATGGGCCCTGGTGGTCGCGATCCAGTAATAGGGCAAGCCGCGCGGATCGCGGCCCTCGGCCAAGGCGCCGCCCGGCTTGCGGCGGCCTTGGGTCACGACGCGCACGCCCGTCACCGCATCGGCCGCCACATCCGGCACATTCACGTTGATGAAGACCTGGCGCGGCCAGCTTGCCGCCGCGAGACGGGCGAGCACGTCGGGCAAGTGGGCCGCCGAGGTGCCCCAGGCGGCCTTGCCACCGGGCCGCACGTCCTGGCTCAACGCCACGGCCGGAACCCCCAGCAGGGTCGCCTCCATGGCCGCCGAGACGGTCCCGGAATAGGTCACATCCTCACCCATATTGCCGCCCCGGTTGATGCCCGAGAGCACCAGGTCCGGCGGCCGGTCCTTGAGCAGCTCCATGACGGCGAGCAGGACGGCGTCGGTCGGCGTGCCGTCGACCGCGTAGCGGCGGGCCGAGAGCTTGCGCAAGCGGAGCGGGCGCCTAAGGGTCAGGGAATGGCCGCTGGCACTCTGCTCGGTCTCGGGTGCCACGATCCAGACGTCGGCGGCCATCCGGCGCACCAGCTTGGCGAGCAGCTTGAGGCCGGGTGCGTCCACACCATCGTCATTGGTCAAGAGGATGCGCGCCGTAGCGAGATCGAGGGGTTGCTTCATGCCGGCGACAGCCGCTCGACGCCGTCCATATAGGGTCTGAGCGCCGCTGGAATGACGACGCCGCCGTCCGCCTGCTGGCCGTTCTCCAGGAGCGCGATCAGGGTGCGGCCGATGGCGAGGCCGGAGCCGTTCAGGGTATGGACGAAGCGCGTGCCCTTCTCGCCCTTGGGCCGGTAGCGCGCCTGCATGCGCCGCGCCTGGAAGTCGCCGCAATGCGAGCAACTGGATATCTCGCGGTAGGCATCCTGGCCCGGCATCCAGACCTCGATGTCGTAGGTCCGGCGCGCCGAGAAGCCCATGTCGCCAGCGCACAACAGCATCACCCGATAGCCAAGCCCGAGGCGCTTCAGGACTTCCTCGGCGCAGGCCGTCATGCGCTCCAGCTCGGCCGCGCCCGCATCCGGATGGGCGATCGACACCAGCTCCACCTTGCTGAACTGGTGCTGGCGGAGCATGCCGCGCGTGTCCTTGCCGGCGGCCCCCGCCTCGGAGCGGTAGCAGGGTGTGCAGGCGGTGAACCGCATCGGTAGCGCCGTTTCGTCGAGCACCTCGCCCGCCACCAGATTGGTGAGCGGTACTTCGGCGGACGGGATCAGCCAATGTTCGCCGGTGGTGCGGAACAAATCGTCGGCGAATTTCGGCAATTGACCGGTGCCAAAGAGGGCCGCCTCGCGCACCAGCGTCGGCGGGCTCACCTCGAGATAGCCGAATTCGCGGGTATGCAGGTCGAGCATGAAAGCCGACAACGCCCGTTCGAGCCGGGCCAGAGCCCCCCGCAACACCACGAAGCGCGAGCCCGAAAGGCGCGCGCCGCGCTCGAAATCCATGAGCCCGAGTCGTTCGCCGATATCCACATGGTCGAGCGGCTTGAATGCGAATGAGGGCGGCGTGCCCACCTGGCGCACCATCACATTAGCGGCGCTGTCACGGCCCTTTGGCACGTCGGCGTCGGGCAGGTTTGGGAGCTCGGCGAGCAGCGAGTCGAGCGTCTGGCCGAGGGTATTTTCCTCGACCTCCAAGGCCTGGAGTCCGTCCTTTAAGCTACCCACCTGGGCCATCAGGTCGGCGGCCGGCAGGCCCTTGGCCTTCGCCTGGCCAACCTGGCGCGAGACCTCGTTGCGGCGCTGCTGGAGTTCCTGGAAGCCTGTCTGGGCCGTGCGGCGGCGGGCGTCCAGGTCGAGCACCCGGAGGGCGGCGCCAGCCACGCCCCGCCGCTCCAAGCCGGCATCGAAGGCGTCCGGATTGTCTCTGATCCAGCGAATGTCAAACATGCAAGCTGAAGCACCCCAAGACCCGGCCGCCCTTATAACCTCAGGGCCCACCGAACGTCCACCAGCGTCAGCAGACCGAAGGGGAATTCGCGGCGCGGGCCGCCCGCTGCTTCTCGGCCAGCCTGACGGCGAAGATCGAGAGCTCGTAAAGCGCCATGCAGGGGATGGCCAAGAGGATCTGGCTCACGACATCCGGCGGCGTGAGAACCGCCGCCACGATGAAGATGATGACGATGGCATAGCGGCGCGAGCTGCCGAGCTGCGCCGCGGTCACTAGGCCGGCGCGCCCCATGAGAGTGAGGACCACGGGCAACTGGAAGCAGATGCCGAAGGCAAAGATCATCTTCATGACGATCGCGAGATATTCGCTGACCCGCGCCTCGAGTTGAATGGGCAGGCCACCCGCCGAGCCGGGCGACTCGAAGGAGATGAAGAACGCCCAGGCCAGGGGAAAGATGAAGTAGTAGACGAGCGCCCCGCCCAGGAAGAACAGCACCGGGGTGGCGAACAGGAATGGCAGGAAGGCACCGCGCTCGTTCTTGTAGAGGCCCGGCGCCACGAACTTCCAGAGCTGGATCGCGATCAGCGGAAAGGATAGGAACAGGGCGGCGAAGAAGGCCACCTGCATATAAGTGAAGAACGCCTCGGCGAGGCCGGTATAGATCAGCCGGCGGCCGGTCTGGTTTTCGAACGCGATGGCAAGCGGGCGAACCAGGAACCCGAATATCTGCTCGGCGAAATAGAAACACCCCAGGAACGCAACCGCCAAGGCCCCGAGCGAGTAGAGCAGGCGGTTGCGGAGCTCGATCAGATGATCGAGCAGCGGCATCTTGTTCTCTTCGACGTCCTTGTCGTTGATCACGACTGCCGTGCCGAAGCGTCGATGCTGTCGGCCGCCTTGGCCGCATCGAGGGGGGGCGCCGGCACATCGACCGGGGAATCGACCGGGGGCGTGCTCGGGACGGCGGTCAGGTCCGGCAACACGGGCGGCTCGAGCGCGGCGCCGATCTCTTTGTTCATCTCCTCGATGGGCTCCAAGGTGAGGCCGATCTCCTTGTTCACCTTTTCCTCGGCTTCCGCGAGTTTCTTGCGCAAATCATCGAGCTCCGCCTCGCGGGCGATCTCCTCCATGCCCTGCTGGAATTCGCGCACCAGGCCGCGGGCGCGACCGACCCACACGCCCACCGCATGCAGCGCGCGCGGCAGGTCGCGCGGCCCGATGGCCACCAGCGCCACCACCGCGATCACACCCAGTTCGGCCCAACCGATATCGAACATGTCCCTGTTCCGGCCCGCGTCGGCAATACGCCGAAGGCGATTCTATTTCAGAAGCGACCGGGCGTGTCGCGCTTTTGTTGAGCCGCGCCCGGCTCGCTCGCGGGCAAGAGTTTGGGTTCCGGCGCCGGTGGCGGCCCACCCGCCTCGGGGCTCGCATCCGGCGGGCGATCCTCCTTGAGGCCGGCCTTGAGGTTCTGGAAGCCCGTGGCGAGGTCGGCCATCAGCTTCGGCAGCCGCCCGCTGAAGAAGACCAGTGCGACCACGGCCGCGACGATGAGGATCTCCAGCAAGCTCACGGTCATGGCGGGGATTTCTCCGGGCTAGGGAACACGAAAGTCTGCTCGGCGTCGAGCGTGATGCCCAAGATTTCGTTTTCGCTGGGAAGGAAACGGCCCGGCACGCGGGCATGCAAATGTAGCGTGCCCCCCACCCGACCCGAGAGCGACAAGTGAATGAGGCTGCTGCGGCCGAGCATGCGCGCCGCCTGCACCCGCGCCTGGCTTTGACCGGGCTTACCGGCGGGGCCTAGGCGTATTGCTTCCGGGCGAATCAGCACCTCGACCGCCCGGCTCTCGGCGAAGCCCGGCGCCGCCACGGGACCAAGCGGCGTCGCCACCCAGCCACCCGCCACCACGCCCTGAATGCGATTGATCTCGCTGAAGACGCTCGCGACAAAGGCGTTGGCGGGCTCGCAATAGATGGTCAGCGGAGTGCCGATCTGCTCGATCCGTCCCGCGCGCATGACGGCGATCCGGTCGGCCATGAACATTGCCTCCTCCGAATCATGGGTGACCAGCAGGGTCGCGGCATCCCGGCTCTTGAGAAGATGCATGGCGTCGTCGCGCATCTGGCCGCGCAACTGGCTGTCGAGACCGGAGAAGGGCTCATCGAGCAACATCACCCGGGGGCTCGGTGCCAGCGCCCGCGCCAGCGCCACCCGCTGCTGCTGGCCGCCGGAGAGGGTGTGCGGGTAGGCATCGGCGAAGTCGGCCATGCCGATGTCGGCGAGGATGTTCAAGGCGCGTCCGCGGCGCTCGACCGTGCCGCGGTCCTTGGCCCGGCGCCAGAGACCGCTGGTCAAGCCGAACATCACATTGTCGAGCACGGTTTTGTGGGGGAACAGGGCATAGTCCTGGAACATCAAACCCACATGACGCTTCTCGGTCGGCACATCCACATCCGGACCCCCGACGGTCACGGCATCGATGGCAACATGACCCATTTGCAGGGGTTCGAGGCCGGCCGCGAGGCGGAGCGTGGTCGTCTTGCCACAGCCGGACGGGCCAACCAGGCAAACGATCTCGCCCGGCGCCACCGCCAGATCGACACCGCTGAGCACGGTCCGGTCGCCATAGGCGTGGCTGACAGCCCGCATGTCGAGCCGAGCCGGGCCAGGCACGCCAGCGCCCACGACAGCGGCCGGCCGCGCCGCCAGATCGGCCGGTGGGTCGCGCGATTGACGGCGGAAATCAGAAAAAATGGCCACGTCACACGCCTGTATTCAGGCGGCCAACCTATGGCCAAACTCCAGCCAGCGCAATGACGGGCGGTTCCGCCCGCGACGTCAGCGCTCGGTATCGGCGCGGCTCTGGGCGAGCAGCGCCGATGGCTGGATGCCGATGGCCAGCGCGAGCCGCGCCCAGAAATGCGCCACGTCGCCGAGCTCGCCGACGAAGCGCTCGGCCTGCCGGGTATCGCCGTCGCGCAGCTTGCCGAGGGCGCCGGCAACCTCGCCGGCATCGCCGGCGAAGCCGAGCGCGAGGTCGCAAAGCGCGCCCGCGTCCGACGGTCCTGGCGCGGCGGCGCCGTCGCTCGTTGCCGCCCAGGCCGCATAGTCGTCGATGGTCGCGCCGTCCGCCGCCGGAACCGGACCGCCGGCCGGCCGGCCGGCCCGCCGCCATGCGATATGCGCCCGGCTGCGCGCCAGCAGCATGGCGGGCGGCACGCCGGTGAGCGCCGCGAGCCGTGCCCAGCAATGAATCGCCCTGCCGAGTGCCGCCGCGGCGCTTTGCGTGCCGCCGTCGCCGGCCCTTAGCAGCTTGCGGAAGCTATCGGCGACCTCGCCCGCCGCGGCGGCAAAATCGAGACCGAGGGCGAAGAGCGCGCGCTCGTCGCCGAGCGTCGCCGGCGGGCCGCCCGCCGCGCCGGTGGCCCAGCGAACATAGTCGTCGAGGGTCATGGCCCCTCCGCACGGGTGCAATCAAAGAATACTCTCACAGGTCGAGGACGCGCTTGGCGATGATGTTGCGCTGGATCTCGTTGGTGCCGCCATAGATCGAGGCCGCCCGGCGCAACAGATGTTCGGTCATCAGGCCGCGCCCGTGTGGCGCCACCACGCTCTCCTGATTGCTGTCGACCCGCAGACTCGACGCGGTCTCGAACGGCCCGGCATAGTAGCCGAGGCAATCGACCAGCATTTCATTGAGCGCCTGTTCGACCTCGGTGCCGCCGATCTTCAAAAGCGACGCCTCGGGACCGACGCCCAGGCCCGTCTGCTCGCGCGAGAGGGCGCGAAGCTGGGTGAATTCGAGCCCCGTCAGCTTAACCTCGATTTCGGCGAGCCGCCGCCTGGCGTCGGGATCGTCGCCGAGGCCCCCCCGCTCAAGATTGGCGCGGGCAAGGTTGGCGCGCAGGCGCTCGGCCTTGGCCTTGGATTTGGCGACGCCGGCGATGCCGGTCCGCTCGTGCCCCAAGAGGAACTTGGCATAGGTCCAGCCCTTGTTTTCCTCGCCGATGCGGTTGGCGACCGGTACTCGAACATCGACGAAGAACACCTCGTTCAGATAATGGTTGCCGTCGATGGAGACGATCGGCCGGACCGTGAGGCCCGGCGTCGTCATGTCGACCAGCAGGAAGGTGATGCCCTGCTGCTGCTTGACGGCGCTATCGGTGCGCACCAGGACGAAAATCCAGTCGGCGTGATGGGCGTGCGAGGTCCAGATCTTCTGGCCGTTGATGACATAGTCGTCGCCGTCCAGTACTGCCCGAGTTCTGAGCGAGGCGAGATCGGAGCCCGAGCCCGGCTCGGAATAGCCTTGGCACCAGAACACGTCGCCCGAGAGGATGCCGGGGAGATGCCGGGCCTTCTGTGCCTCGGTGCCGAAGGTGTAGATCACCGGGCCCACCATGGTCAGGCCGAAGGAACTCAGCCTCGGTGCATGCGCCGCCTGGTACTCCTCGGCATAGATGTGCTTTTGCGTGATGTTCCAGCCGGTGCCGCCCTGGGCCTTCGGCCAATTGGGCGCGATCCAGCCCTGGTCATGGAGCGCGCGGTGCCAGAAGCGGGTGTCTTCCTTGGACACGAACGAGGGTGCCCGAACGGCCTGGTCGCGGATGCGGTCCGGCAGATTCGCCTGGAAGAAGGCCCGGACTTCCTCGCGAAACGCCAATTCCTCGGGCGTGAACTCCAACTCCATCCGACGTCTCCACAGCCTGACACGGCCGCCAAGGGAACCCGTCTCGACGTCGGATGCAAGCCTCCCGACGCGCCGACATGACCCTGGCCCCCCAAGCCCGATCCGTGTTTGATGGCCAATGCCTTCGATCCCTCCCCCGCATGACATTGGCGGCGCCCGGCGCCATGGCTGGATGCTGCTCGGCGGCGCTTTTCTGACCTTTGCCCTGAGCGCCGCCCTGATGCACGCCTATGGCGTCTATCTGTTGGCGTTCCTCGAGGAATTCGGCTGGACCCGGGCCGACACCTCGATTGCCTATGCGGTCTCGCAACTGGTCGGCGGCTTCATTTCCTGGCCGATCGGGGTCATGGTGGACCGCCTGGGTCCCCGCCGCCTGCTGGTTATCGGTGGCGTGCTGCTCGCCGCCGGCCTCTATGGCAGCGCCCATGCGAGCCAGCTCTGGCACATCGTCCTCCTCTATGGCGTGGTGATGACCATCGGCGGCAATTGCCTCGGCCTGGTGGTGTTCGTACCCATCCTGTCGCGCCTGTTCGCCGGCCGCCGCGGCATGGCGATTTCCATCGTCCAGTCGGCCAGCGGCTTCGGCCGCGCGGCGGCCGCGCCCTTCGGACAGATCGCCATCTCGATGTTCGGTTGGCGCGACGCCTATGTCTTCCAGGCGGCACTGATGGCGGTCCTGGTCCTGCCGCTCGCCGCCCTCTTTCGCGGCGCCGAGCGGCCGGCGCCACCATCTACCAGCAGTGGGGCCGCCGCCAGTCGCGCCACCGCGCCCACGGTCAACCCGCCCGTTCGCGCCTGGACCATCACCGATGCCATGGCCACCAGCCAGTTCTGGCTGCTGTTCCTGGTCTATCTCTGCACCGGCCTCGGCAGTTTCTTCGTCTCCCTGCACCAACTCGCGTTTGCCGTCGACATGGGCTTCGATAAGCTTTACGCGGCGCAGGTGATCGGCTTCGGCGCCCTCCTCTCGGTCGTCGGCATCGTCATGACCGGCACCGTCTCCGACCATATCGGCCGCGAACTGGCCGGCATTCTCGCCTATGGGGTCTCGATCCTGGGTGTGACGGCGGCACTTCTCATCACCGGACCCGACGACCATCTGCTGCTCTGGGTGCATTCCTGCCTCTTCGGCATCACCTGGGGCTCGCGCGGACCCACCATCACCGCCAAGGTCGCCGACCTCTTCCCCGGCCCCAATCTGGGTGCCGTGCTCGGTGTCGTCACCATCGGCTCGGGCATCGGCGCCGCGGCCGGGTCTTGGGGCGCCGGCTGGATCTTCGACTTCTCGGGCAGCTACCGCCTCGCCTTCTGGCTGTCGATTGGCGCCTATGTGGTGGGCTCGATCGCCTATTGGGCGGTGCGCCGCGCCGCCCCGTAGGGCCCGGCGCGGCTACGCCCACAAGGTGCCGCGAACCCTACGGCGGCGGCGCGCGCCGGCCGCGATAGGTTTCGGGCGCGAACAGGGCGAACAAGACCCCCACGATCGCCAGCAAGATGGCCGATAGGATGAGCGCCGCCTCGGGCTCGTAAAGGTCGGCGATGAGGCCCAACAGGATGGGGCCGGCCACATAGCCCGCGTCGCCCACCATGCGATAGAGGCTCATGGTGGCGGCATTGGCGCCGGGGGGCGCCGAGTCCGCCGCATAGGCGGCGGGTGCCGCGCTGCCGACCGAACTCGCCAGCCCCCAGACGAGGCAGGCGGCGACGAACCAGGCAAACGAGGGCGCCCAACAGAAGAACAGCATCGAGGCGCCGCCCAGAAAGATCGCCGGCACGATAACCGCCTTGCGTCCGAAATAATCGACCAGCATGCCGGTCGGATAGGCGACGATCAGGCCGATCACGGTGCCGAGTGCCAGGCCAAGGCCGATTTCCGAGACCCCAAGCCCGAGCCTGAGGCTCGCGAACAAGGGGATGATGCTGAAGAGACCGCCGGTTCTGGCTACGGCCTTGAGCAAGCCGACCAGGCAAACCAGTACGAAACCCACCTGCCCCGCGAGCAACTTCGCCTGGGTGATGAAGGACGGCCGGGGACCGCCATCGGCGGGCCGGTGCGCGCCGGCAAGATCGCGCGTCTCGGCGACGGCGAACCAGGCGAGCGAGCCGGTCGCCAGGCCCGACAAGGTGTAGGCGTAGAAGGGTGCCGCAAGGCCGAAATGCTCGGCCAAGAGGCCGCCCGGATAGGGGCCGATGCCGACCGCGAAGATGAACACGCCCTGATAGATGGCGAGCGTGCGACCGCGCCGTTCGGGCGTCGTGATGTCGGCCAAGACGATATGGCCCGTCGTGATGATGAGGCCGGCGCCGGCGCCCGCCACGAAGCGGGCGATGACGAATTCCGGGAAACTGGTGGCGAGCGCGCACCAGAGGTTGCCGATCGCCGTGACCAACCCGCCCAATGCCAATGTCGGCCGCCGCCCGAACCGGTCCGACAAATGGCCCGAGGGTGCCGCCACGGCGAAGCGCGCCAGCCCATAGATCGCGACCGCCAGGCCGATGGCCGAGGCCGACACGCCGAACGAGTTGGCATAAAGGGCAAGCGATGGAACGATGCCCCCGAAGCCCAATTGGTTGACCGCGACCAGAACGCACATCCACACGAGGACGCGCCGCTCGACCGTTCCCCGGCCCCCAGCCTTGTTTGCCGATACCATCAATTTCTTGACCGCCTTTTCTTGTCGCCCACGCGCGGGGCGGGTCGGTTATGCTCTTTCTCGGACCATGCCAGAAGGAGGCGACCGATGTCGGCCAATTTCACCATCGCGAACTTCCGCCATGTGGCGGACGGCTTGCAACCCGGTCAGTTCGCGGTGGGCGAGCGGCGGACGGCGGCGAGCCTCGCCGACCTCGACCCGATCTACCGGCAACTCCTGGATCGGCCGATCACCGTGACCCTCGGCCTCACGGGCCCGGACGGCAGGCCGAGCCTCACGCCCATGTGGTTCGACTATGAGGGCGACAAAATCCTGGTGAATACCGCCTCGCACCGCGCCAAATGCGAATGGATCAGGAAGCACCCCGGGCTCACGCTCCTCCTGGTCAATCCCGACAATCCCTATCACTGGATCCAGATCAAGTGCAGCGTCGAGAAGGAAGTGCGGGAGTGGGAGCCGGGCGGCGATAGGGTCACCCGCCAGCTCGACAAAATCTGGACGAAATATACCGGCAACCCGCCGCCCTACGGCCTGCGCGATCCGGGCATCGAGGAAAAGCGGGTGCTGTTCGTGTGCGGCATCGACCGGATCGCCACCTTCGGCAAGCCATGACGGCGAAGAAACTCACACCGAGGCAGGTCCAGCACTTCCGGGACGACGGCTTCCTCGCCCCGATCGCGGCCCTGTCCCCGGCGGAAGCCGCGGCGCTGAGGGCCAAACTCGAAGCCTATGAGGCGACGCTCTCGCCCGGCTATGACGAGCGCATGGTTCAGCGCAAGCTGCATGTGCGCCTCCCCTGGATGCGCGCCCATAAGCAATGTTACCGGCGCTACAATGAAGGCTACCGCGAGCAAATCGAGCGCCACGCCCGCGCCTTTCAGTGAACCGGTATTGAGCGTCTCCGGCGCCCCCGCCATGAGTGGCCGAAGCGTATCCCTATGTGCGGTCAGCCCTGCCGCATCACAGGTTGACTGGCCGCAGCGCCGGGGGTGTGTCGCCCGTCCACGAATACCACCGCCTTCGGCGCGGTCGCACGACGAACATACTCACGCAGCGCGATCGATAAACTTATCAAGTAATAATGGTATGGCAAGAAGGCGATGCCAATAAAAGCGCCGGCCGCCATAAACGTCACCATCGAGGTTTTCAGACAGAAAGAAAGATCCCGACACCAAGCCAAATCCGGTTTATTTTCTGAAATCCTATCTACCGCATGCAAGTTCCAGAAAAAAATCAAAAGCATAGACAGAAATAGGCCCAGGCCGACAAACCCCTGCTCGCCCAATACCTCGAAGTAAACGCTGTGAAACGCCCTGCCAACCATCTCGACGGCGATCCCACCCGCTGCCGTGGCATCGATTTTGTACTGGCTGAGGCGATAGATGTGAAATCGCGTCCAACCGTGACCCCACCCGTGAAGCCCTATAACACATTGTGTTCATTGGAGAATAGTCGATTCCGGAGGGGTCACGTTTCGCGTCCAACCGTGACCCCTCAAATGCAGTCAATCTTATCGTTCTTCGAATGGCTTGGGGCCACCTGAGGGTGGGGTCACGGTTGGACGCGATTTCACACGCAAGGCGTTATGGGACCGCTACTTGAGGATGGATTTCCCACCGTCACCATGCGGCAGGGATGGATCACCATGGCGCCCGCGATCAAAGAACTTGAGCGCGCGATCATCGGGCGCAAGCTTCGCCACGGCGGCAATCCAGTGCTGCGCTGGAATTTCGACAACATAGCGATCGAGATGGATCGCGCCGGCAATCGGCTCTTCACAAAGTCAAAGAGCCGCGACCGAATCGATGGCGCCGTTGCGTGCGCAATGGCCGTGGCGCGGGCTGCGGCCGGCACGAATCCGGGCTCAATCTATAACTGTCCGTCGTCAGATCATTTGGGACAGTTGGCGGCTTAGATTAGCGGAGTGTTGGCCTCATCTGGGGGTTGATATTAGGCGGCGATCTTGCGGTGTTGCAAGCGGCGATGTTCGATGGTCATGCGTTTGATGCGGGCGCGCTGGACG
>SHVR01000044.1 GCA_009694185.1 Alphaproteobacteria bacterium
GCCAGCGAAGCCGGAGCCAGCGAAGCCGGAGCCAGCGAAGCCGGAGCCAGCGATGCATGAGGCCGCGATCGCCCGCCCCGGCTCCGGCACGCTAACCCTGGGCGAACATGTCTTTCCGCTCCGGGTGTATTACGAGGATACCGATGCGGCGGGCATCGTCTATTACGCCAATTACCTCAAATTCGCCGAGCGGGCGCGCACCGAGCTGTTGCGCCTCGTCGGCATCGAGCACGGTACTTTGGCGTTCGGGGCTGGCGTGCGTTTCGCCGTGCGCCGCTGCCAGGTCGACTATCTGTCGCCCGCGCGGATTGACGACGCGCTCGAAGTCCGATCGCGCCTGACCGAGGTGCGGGGTGCCCGGGTGGCACTCGCCCAAGCCGTCTGGTGCGAGGGTGAGGTACTCGCCCGTCTTGTGCTCACCATCGCTTGCATCCGGCCGGACGGTCGCGCGGTGCGCGTACCGCCCGCCGTCAGGCGCGCGCTCTGGGTGGCTCAGGGCATCGACGAGCCACAATGAAGTCGTAATCCGCCGATAGGATTCCTTAAGCAAATAGGCAAACTCCATGGACCCATCCTTGATCACCACCGCCGGTTTTGGCGCCGCCGCCACCGTACACAGCATGTCGCCGTGGGCGCTTTTCCTCCAGGCGGACTGGATCGTCAAAGCGGTTCTGGTCATCCTGATGCTGGCCTCCATATGGTCCTGGGCGATCATCTTCGACAAGGTTCGCCGGTTGCGCCGTCTGGGGGCGCTCGGGGACGAATTCGAGGATTCGTTCTGGTCCGGCGGCTCGCTCGACGAGCTTTTCGTGGAGTTGGGCGATCAGGCGCCGGACCCGATGACGGCCTTGTTCGTGTCGGGGATGCGGGAGTGGCGGCGCTCCGGCGGGCGCAAGACCGGGCAACCGCCGGAAAACCGGGCCGGATTGCAGCAGCGTATAGAACGGGTCATGCATATTACGCTGGGGCGCGAGATGCTGCACCTCGAACGCTATATGACGTTCCTCGCCTCGGTTGGCTCGGTGGCGCCCTTCATCGGCCTGTTCGGCACGGTGTGGGGCATCATGAACAGCTTCGTGTCGATTGCCGCGACCAAGAACGCGACGCTGGCCACGGTGGCGCCCGGCATCGCCGAGGCCTTATTCGCTACCGCCCTCGGCCTCGTCGCCGCCATCCCGGCGGTCGTGGCCTACAACAAAATCTCGACCGACCTCGGCCGCTACGCCGGCCGCCTCGAGACGTTCGCCAGCGAGTTCACGGCGATCCTCTCGCGCCAACTGGACGAGGAGGTTTATCGTGCCGGCGCCGCTGACTAGTACCGGCCGAAGCCTCGGCCGCTATCGGGCGATGAGCGAGATCAACGTCACGCCATTCGTCGACGTGATGCTGGTACTCCTCATCATCTTCATGGTGACGGCGCCGTTGATCAGTGTCGGGGTCCCGGTCGACCTGCCCCAGACCCAGGCGGCGCAGCTCACCGATCGCGATGAGCCTTTGATCGTCACGGTCGATGGCGAGGGCAAGGTCTATTTGCAGGAAACGGAGGTCGAGGCGGCGGCGCTCGGTCCGCGCCTCGTCGCCATCGCCGGTGCCAAGCCCGATACGATCATCTATGTGCGTGCCGATAAAGCCATCAATTACGGCCGAGTGATGGAGGTGATGGGAACGATCAGTAGTTCCGGCTTTGCCAAGGTCTCGCTCGTCGCCGAGTTCGGCGAACCCAAGCCGGCCAGGGGCCGGACGCGCCGGTAGGGCGGGCGGCGGTGCGGCGCGGTCTCGTCTTTTCCATCGGCCTGCATGTGGCGATCCTGATCGCCGCGATCGTCGGGCTGCCGAGGTTCGTTCGCGAGCTGAAGCCGCTCGATGCGCCGCCGATCCGGGTCGACATCGCGCGCATCGCGGAAAAGACGACCCAGCCCCCGCCGCCGAAGCCGGTCGAGCCGCCGAAACCCCAGCACGCACAGGCGCCACCCGAGCCGCCGCCGCCGGTTCCACCGCCCCCGCCCCCGCCCCCGCCCCCGCCCCCGCCTGCACCGCCACCACCGCCACCACCGCCGGCCGCGGCGCCGATCCCGGCCCCGAAACCGCCGCCGCCCAAACCACCGCCGCCGCCGCGCGTCCAGGAACAAAAGCCACCCGAGCGCAAGCCGAACAACGATTTCGCGAGCATCGAGCAGCTCATGCGCGACATGAAGCGGCCGCCACCGCGGGCGGCGGCGCCGCCCGAGCCGAATCGGCCAGCGCCGCCCACACCCCAGCGCCCGCCGCCGCCGGCGACATCGCTCGAGCAGGCGCTGACGCTCAGCGAGATCGACGCCATTCGCCGCCAGATTGAGCCCTGTTGGAACATCGACGCGGGGCGCAAGGGCGCCGCCGACTTGCGGGTTACGATTCGCCTCCGGCTCAGTCCGGACGGATCGGTTGAATCCGCGACCATCGTCGAGGAGGATCGCATGCGCGGCGATGCGTTCTTCCGTTCGGCGGCGGAAAGCGCGCTCAGGGCGGTGCTGCGCTGTAGTCCGTTGCGTCTGCCGCGCGAGAAGTACGACACCTGGAAGAATTCGACTTTCACCTTCGACCCACGGGATATGCTCGGATGATGTTTATGGTATCGCTCATCGCCCGCCCTTCGGTTCAGGCGCCGACCCTGCTGATCACCGCCCTCATGGGCCTCTTGGTCATGATCGCCGGGGCCCCGGCGAGCGCGGAACTCAAGATCGACATTACCCGAGGCCACGCCGAGCCGTTGGCGATTGCCATTGTCCCGTTCGTGGGCGAGGCGGCGGACGCCGAGAGCGGCCGCAATATTGCGGGCGTGATCTCCGCCGATCTCGAAAGCAGCGGCCTCTTCCGGCCGGTCGACGAGCGCGCCTTCATCCAGACCGCCGCGTCGATCGGTGTCAGGCCACGGTTTTCCGACTGGCGCGCCATCAATGCGCTGGCTCTGGTTCACGGCAATGTTCAAAGCCAGCCGGATGGCCGCTTGAAAGTCGAATTCCGGCTTTGGGACGTGCTGGCCGAGCAGCACATGACCGGGCTTGCCTATTTCACCCAACCGGCCAATTGGCGCCGGGTCGCGCATATCATCGCCGATTCCATCTATCAGCGGATCACCGGCGAGCAGGGATATTTCGATACCCGCCTGGTCTATATTTCCGAGACCGGACCGCAGCAGCAGCGCATCAAGCGGTTGGCCTTGATGGACCAGGATGGCGCCAATCATCGCTTCCTGTCCGACGGCTCGGCCCTGGTGCTGACGCCGCGCTTCTCGCCGACGCGCCAGGAGATCACCTATCTTTCCTATGTCGGCGGAGCCCCCCGGGTGTATCTCCTGAACGTCGACACCAATCAGCGCGAGATGGTGGGCAATTTCCCCGGCATGACCTTCGCGCCGCGTTTCTCGCCGGACGGCGATACCATCGTCATGAGCCAATCCACCAGCGGCAGCTCCAACATCTACACCATGGATCTGCGCACCCGTCAGGTGCGCCGGCTGACCGATACCACGGCCATCGATACCTCGCCTTCCTATGCACCCGACGGGCGCCAGATCGTCTTCAATTCCGACCGCGGCGGCGCCCAGCAGCTTTACGTCATGGGCGGCGATGGTTCCAACATCCGCCGGATTAGCTTCGGCGATAGCGGTCGTTACGCGACTCCGGTCTGGTCGCCGCGCGGCGATCTGATCGCCTTCACCAAGATGGACAAGGGCCGCTTCTACATCGGGGTGATGCGGCCGGATGGGAAGGGTGAGCGGCTGCTGACCGAGAGCTATCTGGACGAAGGCCCGACCTGGGCGCCAAACGGCCGCGTTCTGATCTTTTTCCGCCAGGCACCATCGGACTCGCGGGGGCGCGGGGGCTCGACTCGGCTCTACTCGGTGGACATCACCGGCCGCAATTTGCGGGAAGTTCGCACGCCCTTGGATGGCTCGGACCCCGCCTGGTCGCCACCATCACCTTGAAAAGCGCGGTTTTGGAACTTTTGTCCGGTTTTTTTGGGGATTTCTTCAAGACCTATGTTGAAAAACGCCGCCACTCATCTATAAGTGACCCGCTTAATCCGTTTGGACAGGTAGACGAACGGGAGCGGTGCACGACTTTGTAGTGCCTGCGAGCGGGTTTCGGCCCGCGGGGCAGGGCGTCGACGATGAGGAGAACAGAATAATGGTGCGGAAGTTCGTGGGGCTGTTTGCCGGCCTCCTTCTCTTGGCTGCGTGTGAGACGGCTCCCGAGTCGACGGGCGCGGGGGCGGGTACCGGGGCGGCGGCGCCGGCGCCGGCTCGCCAGACGGCGACGGGTGCGCCGAGGCCTGGTTCACAGGAGGACTTGGTTGCAAACGTTGGCGATCGCGTCTTCTTCGACTTGGATAAGAGCGATCTAAAGCCGGAGGCCCGCGCGCGTGCCGAGCGCTGGGCAGGTTGGCTCAAGCAATATGCCAACGTCTCGGTGACAATCGAGGGTCATTGCGACGAACGCGGGACGCGCGAATACAACTTGGCCCTGGGTGAACGGCGCGCCACGGCGATCCGTAACTTCCTGGTTGCCCAAGGCATCCCGGCGACCCGTGTTGCGACGATCAGCTATGGCAAGGAGCGCCCGGCGGTCCTCGGCGCGAGCGAGGCCTCTTGGTCGCAAAATCGCCGTGGTGTGATGATGGTGAAGTAGCCATTCGGGAAGCCGTTATTTCTCTGGCGCCCGCCGGGATGGGTCACCCGTTGGGCGGGCGCTATTTTTTGCCCGAATCGTTGGATAAGCATCCGGCCGCAGCCTGTTCGCGCGGGTCGCCGCGCGAACGGGAACCGGCGCAACGGAGAGGGCCGAACCCGTGTGGCGCGACTGGCTGTTTCTTCTAACCGTCGTGGCCCTGGTGGCCGGCCTTGGCGATCACACCCTGGCCCAGGGCGTGGACGCGCGCGGGCTCGGTGACCGGATGGAGCGCCTGGAGCGCGATCTGTCGGCCCTGCAGCGGCAAATTTACCGGGGCGGCGCGCCCGCGCCGGTCGTGCCAGCGTCACCTGGGCCACCTAGGCCGATTGCCGTCGGGGATGGCGCCGAGATCGAGCTTCGCCTGCAGCGGATGTCGGACGATTTGCGCGACATGCGCGGCCAGTTCGAGCGCGTTGGCCATGCCGCCGACGAACTGCGCCAGCGTATCGACAAACTGGTGGACGATGTCGATTTTCGGTTGAGCGCCTTGGAGCGCCAGGGACGCGATCCGGCGCCCGCCGTTGGCCAACCACCGGCCCGCGTGGAGCCGGGGCCGGCCAGAGGGACGGCTGCCGGAGGGGCCCGACGCGAGCCGGAACCGCCGGCGGCGGCTGGCCAGCGCCAGACCGCCAATTTGCCGTCGGGTTCGCCGATCGAACAATACAATTCGGCGCGCGCGATGTTGGCGGAGAGCCGCTACGATGAGGCGGAGCAGAGTTTTCGAACGTTTCTCGATCAGTATTCGAAGCATGCGCTGGCCGAGAACGCGCAATACTGGCTGTCCGAAACCTATTATGTCCGCAAGAAATACCAGGAAGCGGCGACGGGCTTCTTCGATGGCTTCAGCAAATATCCGAAGGGTGCAAAGGCGCCCGATAATCTTCTGAAGCTGAGCCGTTCGCTGGTGGCGCTCGACAAGGGACGCGAGGCGTGCGCGGCGCTTGACCGCTTGCTGCGCGAGTTTCCCGATGCCGACGAGCTGGTGCGCCGGCGGGCGTCCATCGACCGCGAGCGTCTCGGCTGCCGGTGAGGGGCGAAGACCCCCGCGTTCCTAGACCGGTTTCAGGATCGGAATTCGCCCGCCTGATGCGGCCGCTCGGGCCGTTCGAAGCGGCGCCGCTGCTCGCCGTAGCGACGTCCGGTGGCGCCGACAGTTTGGCACTCGCGCTGCTGGCCGAGCGTTGGGCGCGCCAGCGTGGCGGCCACATCCGGGCACTCACCGTCAACCATGGACTCCGCCCGGCCGCCACCGCCGAGGCGACCGAAGTCGGTCGCTGGCTGGCCCGTCGGGCGATCGCCCATCGTGTGCTGGCCTGGCCAGGCGCCAAACCCCGGGCCGGCGTGGCGGCGGCGGCCCGCGAGGCCCGCTATGGACTGCTCCAGGGTTATTGCCGGCGGCACGGTATCTTGCATCTCCTGTTGGCGCACCAGGCGGAGGATCAGGCCGAGACGTTTCTGTTGCGGCTCGGCCGGGCGAGCGGCGCCGCGGGCCTGGCCGCCATGGCGGCGGTGGCGGAGCGGGCCGATCTCAGACTGCTGAGGCCCCTCCTGAGTGTGGCGCGGGCGCGCCTTGAAGCGACGCTCGCCCGCGCCGGCCAACCCTGGATCGACGATCCCGCCAACCGCGATCGGACCCGGATGCGGCCGCGGCTCCGATCGGCGCTGCCGGCACTGGCCCGCGCCGGGTTCGAGCCGGCGGTGCTGGCATCGGCCGCCCGGGCGTTCGCGGCCGAGCGCGGCGAACTCGAGGCGGCCGTCGCCAGCCTGCTCGCGCGCGCGGTTCGCTACCATCCGGCCGGCCGCGCCTGGCTCGATCCGGCCGTGTTCCGGGCCGCCGGCCCGGATGTGGCCGTGGCGGCGCTGGCGGCCCTCTTGCAGGGCCTCGGGCGGCGGCTGCACCCGCCCAGGGGGGAGCGCTTGGCGCGGCTGCATGCGGCCCTCTCCCGGGGCCTCGTTGTCGGGCGGACCTTGGGGGCCTGCCGCCTGGTTCCGGTCGGCGGGCGCATCCTGGTCGTGCCGGAGGCAGGGCCAAACGGGTGCTCGCCGTCCGATCCAAGCGCGTCCGGTATGGGGGCCTGGGCCGGCGAGCCCTGTCTCGCCTATAGACGGGTTGGCCCCAGGCTTGCTAGCGTCAGCCTCGCTAGCGTCAGCCAGGTAGGTAGCGTCGTAATTCGCAAAGGTGCCGGGCTCGCCGACGCCCGTAACGGGTTTAACGCCACGCGCGCCCTGACGGCTCCGACGTTTATGCTTGTTAAAGGAGCGTCAGGTACTATTTGAACTTCATGCGGTTCGCGGTGGAAGCGGGCCGATAACCGTTGACTGCTGTCGCGCGCGGGAGACCGGGCTCGGGGGTGGGTGAGGAAGGCGCTGACAGTGAATAATTTCGGCAAGAACCTGGCCCTCTGGATCATTATCGGCCTGTTGCTGATCGCGCTGTTCAATCTGTTTCAGGGCTCGCCCGGGCGTGGCCCACAGACCAATGTGGCGTTTTCGGATTTTCTCGCCCAGGTCCAAAACGGCCAGGTCGGCGACGTCACGATTCAGGGCCGCAACATCCTGGGCCATTATACCGATGGTCGCGGCTTCACGACCTACTCGCCCGAGGATGCTCGCCTGGTGGACCGGCTGACGGCCGGTGGCGTGCGCATCACGGCGTCACCGAACGAGGATAATGTTCCCTCACTGTTCGGCGTCCTGATCTCCTGGTTCCCGATGCTGCTGTTGATCGGCGTATGGGTTTTCTTCATGCGCCAGATGCAGTCCGGCGGCGGTCGCGCCATGGGTTTCGGCAAGTCCCGCGCCCGCCTGCTGACCGAGCGGTCGGGTCGCGTGACCTTCGAGGACGTCGCCGGCATCGACGAGGCCAAGCAGGAACTGGAAGAGATCGTCGAATATCTGCGCGATCCCCAGAAGTTTCAACGTCTCGGCGGCCGCATCCCGAAGGGCGTGCTGCTGGTGGGTCCCCCCGGCACCGGCAAGACGCTGCTGGCGCGTGCCATCGCCGGCGAGGCGAACGTGCCCTTCTTCACCATCTCCGGGTCGGATTTTGTCGAGATGTTCGTCGGCGTCGGCGCGTCCCGCGTCCGCGACATGTTCGAACAGGGCAAGAAGAACGCACCCTGCATCATCTTCATCGACGAGATCGACGCGGTCGGGCGCCATCGTGGCGCCGGCCTTGGCGGCGGTAACGACGAGCGCGAGCAGACCCTCAACCAGTTGCTGGTCGAGATGGACGGCTTCGAGGCCAATGAGGGCGTGATCCTGATCGCCGCGACCAACCGGCCCGACGTTCTCGACCCGGCGCTGCTCAGGCCGGGCCGCTTCGATCGCCAGGTGACGGTGCCCAACCCCGACATCCTCGGGCGGGAGAAGATCCTGCGCGTCCACATGCGCAAGGTGCCGCTCTCGCCCGATATCGATGCCAAGGTGATCGCTCGCGGCACGCCGGGCTTCTCCGGCGCCGATCTCGCCAATCTGGTGAACGAGGCCGCGCTCTTGGCCGCCCGGCGCAACAGGCGCGTCGTCACCATGCGCGAACTCGAGGACGCCAAGGACAAGGTGCTGATGGGCGCCGAGCGGCGCTCCATGGTCATGACCGAGGAGGAAAAGCGGCTGACGGCCTATCACGAGGGCGGCCATGCCCTGGTGTCGCTCTATACGGCGGGCGCCGACCCCTTGCACAAAGTGACGATCATCCCGCGCGGCCGTGCTCTCGGCGTCACCATGTCGCTGCCGGAGCGCGATCGCTACGCCCATTCGCGCAAGGAATTGCAGGCGCGGCTCGCCGTGCTGTTCGGTGGGCGGGTGGCGGAGGAATTGATCCTCGGCGACGAGAATGTGACCACCGGCGCCGGCGACGACATCCGCCAGGCGACCAACATCGCGCGCCGCATGGTGACCGAGTTCGGCATGAGCGAGAAGCTTGGGCCGTTGCGCTATGCGGACAATGAGGAGGAGGTCTTCCTCGGCCATTCGGTGACCCAGCGCAAGAACGTGTCCGATCGCACCGCGTCGCTGATCGACGAAGAGACCCGCCATCTAGTGGAGCAGGGCGAGGTCGCGGCCCGCGCCATTCTGACCGGCCATATGGACCAGCTGCACAAGCTCGCCGCGGGGCTGCTCGAATACGAGACCCTGTCGCGCGACGATATCGAGCGCTTGCTGCGCGGCGACCCCATCCTGAGGCCCGACGCGGGCGACGAGCCCAAACCGGAAGGCGGCCAGCGCTCGTCCATCCCGACCGCCGGCCGGGCGGGTACGGACCGGCCGCCGGGCCTGGAGCCGGAGCCGCAGCCGGGAGCCTGATTCGGCCGGCGCGCCCGTGGACGACGGCATTTTCCTTCAGCCCGTCGGAATTTTACGCGCGGCGAGCGCCGCCCTGGCACTTGGCCGGGGATTGGCCCGGCCGCTGGGCGGTGGCCCGCTCGCCTTCATGGCCGTTCGGATTTGGTGGGCCGGCTCCACCGGTCTCACCAGCGACATCGTGCCCGTCCCGGAGCTGGCCACTTGGTCCAGGGCGCGGGGCGACGCCGTCACGGCCAGTGTCGCCGGTTGGCTCGACCGGCTGTCGGCGCCGCGCCCGCCATTCGCGGGCCTCGCCCTCGATCGGCCGCTCCTCATGGGCGTGGTCAACGTCACGCCCGATAGTTTCTCCGACGGCGGCGATCATGCCACGGCGGACCTCGCGATCGCCCATGGCCACCAACTCCGGGCCGAGGGAGCCGACATTCTCGACGTCGGGGGGGAGTCGACCCGGCCTGGCGCCGAGCCGGTCGCGGTCGATGAAGAACTCGGGCGGGTCTTGGCCGTCGTGAGCGCCTTCGCGGCGGCGGGTATTCCGGTCTCGATCGACACGCGCCGCTCGGCCGTCATGGCCGCGGCGATTGCGGAGGGTGCCCGGATCGTCAACGACGTGACCGCGCTTGCCGGCGACCCCGAGAGCCTCGGGGTCGTGGCCGCGAGCGGCGCCTCGGTCGTTCTGATGCACATGCGGGGCGAACCGGCGACCATGCAGCGGGCGCCCGCTTACGCGCATGCTCCCAGCGACATCTACCGCTATCTCCACGGTCGCCTTCAGACCTGCCGGGCCGCCGGGATCGCGGCCGGTCGGATCGCCGTCGACCCCGGTATCGGGTTTGGTAAGACACTCGACCATAATCTGGCGCTCCTCGACGGGGCTGCCATGCTGCATGGGCTCGGCGTGGCCGTGGCCATGGGCGTGTCGCGCAAGGGTTTCATCGGCCGCCTCGCCGATATCCCGGAGCCGAAGGGGCGGCTTGGCGGATCGCTCGCCGCGGGATTTGCGGCCCTCAACCAGGGCGTGCAGATTCTTCGCGTCCACGATATGGCGGCCACCCGGCAGGCGCGACAGATCTGGTTGGCCCTTGGCAGCGTATGAATGTGCGGGGAATGTGACGGCGGTTGCACGAGCGATTAACCACCCTGTGTTATCTCGACATGGGATGTTCGATTCAAACGCGGTAGGATAAGGGGCAATGACTAGAAAACTGTTCGGCACCGATGGCATTCGCGGCACCGCGAACACCGAGCCCATGACGGCGGAGACGGCGCTCCGGGTCGCTATGGCGACCGCCTGCCACTTCCGCAACGGCTCGCACCGGCACAGCGTCGTGATCGGCAAGGACACGCGGCTCTCCGGCTACATGCTCGAGCCCGCCATGACAGCCGGGTTCATCGCCATGGGCCTCGACGTAACATTGGTGGGGCCGATGCCGACACCGGCGGTCGCCATGCTGACCCGCTCGATGCGCGCGGATCTGGGCGTGATGATTTCCGCCTCGCACAACCCGTTTCAGGACAACGGCATCAAACTGTTCGGACCGGACGGCTACAAGCTCTCGGACGATGCGGAAAAGATCATCGAGGCGAACATCGCCGACGGTGTCGAGCGGCATCTCGTCCCGCCCCAACGCCTCGGCCGCGCGCGGCGGCTCGAGGATGCGCCGGGTCGCTATATCGAATGGGTCAAGAACACCTTCCCGCGCGGGCTCCAACTCGATGGCAGGAAAATCGTGGTCGATTGCGCCCATGGCGCCGCTTACCGCGTGGCGCCGACGGTGCTCTCGGAGCTGGGTGCCGAGGTCATTCCGATCGGGGTCAACCCGAATGGGTTGAACATTAACGCCGAATGTGGGGCGACCTACCCCAAGACCCTGCAGAAGGCGGTGCTCGACCACGATGCCGATCTCGGTATCGCCCTTGACGGCGATGGCGACCGCCTGTTGCTGGTCGACGAGAAAGGCATGCCGATCGACGGCGATCAGGTCCTGGCACTCATCGCCCAGAATTGGCACGCGTCCGGCCGGTTGCGCGGCGGTGGCATTGTCGCCACGGTGATGTCTAACCTCGGCCTCGAGCAATACATCGAATCTCTCGGCTTGGTGCTGGAGCGCGCTCAGGTCGGTGACCGCTATGTGGTGGAGCGCATGCGCTGCCGGAACTTCAATGTCGGCGGCGAACAGTCGGGACATATCGTCTTGAGCGACTACGCGACCACCGGCGATGGCTTGATCGCGGCCCTCCAGGTGCTCGCCATGCTCTCGGGGCGCGAACACTCGGCGAGCCGCCAGCTCAGGCTGTTCGAGCCACTACCGCAATTGCTGCGCAATGTGCGCGTCAATGGCGGGGCACCACTTGACGCGGCTTCCGTCAAGAGCGCCGTGGCGGCGGGTGAAGCGCGCCTCGGCAAGCGCGGCCGGGTACTCATCCGCGAGTCCGGAACCGAGCCCGTGGTGCGGGTCATGGCGGAAGGCGACGACGAGGTCGTGATTACCCAAGTGGTCGACGATATCAGCGCCGCCATCGAACGGGCGGCGTGAACGAACCGGCCCGCGTCCATGGCCGCGTGCTGATCGTCGCGGGTTCAGACTCCGGCGGTGGCGCCGGCATCCAGGCGGACATCAAGGCGGTGACGGCACTCGGCGGCTTTGCCGCCACGGCGGTGACGGCGCTGACCGCGCAGAACACCGAAGCGGTGTTCGGTGTCGTTCCGGTGGCGCCGGATTTCATTGCCGAACAGATGCGCCGCGTGCTGTGGGACATCGGCGCCGACTGCATCAAGCTCGGCATGCTGCATGATGTGGCGGTCATCGAAACCGTGGCCGGTATCCTGGCGCGCGAGGTATCGTCGATTCCGGTGGTGGCCGATCCGGTGATGGTGGCAAAGGGCGGCGCCGCTCTTTTGGTCCCGGCGGCGACCGACAGCCTGAAGCGGCGAATTGTGCCGCTCGCCCATGTGCTGACGCCGAACGTTCCCGAGGCCGAGGCGCTCACCGGCCGAGCCATCCACACGAGCGACGACATGATCGGCGCGGCGCGGACGTTGCTTGGCCTCGGCGCCCGGTCGGTCTTGATGAAGGGCGGGCATCTGGGTGGTGAGACGGTGCGCGACTTTCTGGTGACGGCGGAAGCCGTCACCGAAATCGCCCACCCCCGAGTCCACACCCGGCACACCCATGGCACCGGCTGCACGCTGGCCTCGGCGGTTGCGACGGGCATCGCCCAGGGCCTCGCGGTCGAGGCCGCGGTCAGGCGCGCGATCGCTTATGTGCAGGTGGCGCTCGCCACGGCGCCCGGTTTCGGCCGCGGTCACGGGCCGCTCAATCACGGCCACACGGTAAGGCCGTTTTCCGGCTGAACCGCCGGCTCTCACACGATTGACGCGGCCTGCCGGAGCCAGGCAAGAAACGCCTGGACCTTGGGCGTCGACCGCTTGGCCGGCGGGCAGACGAACCAGTAGGCGAACTCCAGGGGCTGGCTGACGTCGAAGGGCTTGACCAAGCGGCCGGCGCGCAGATCGTCCTCGGCGAGGCGCGCCTTGGCGAGGGCGAAGCCCTGGCCGGCGATCGCTGCTTCCAGCACCAGGCTCGACTGATTGAAGTGCAGGCCGCGCGACGGGTCGTCATGGGCGACGCCGGCGGCGCGCAGCCACATGCGCCAGTCCGGGCAACTCGGATCGGCGTCCGGGCTGTCGTCATGCAGCAGCACCGAGCGCGCCAGATCGCTCGGAGCGCGCGTGGCACCGAGGCTCGACAGCAGACCCGGACCGCACACCGGAAAGACGCTCTCGGTCAACAGGCGCTCGACGAACAGTGGCGCATAGCCGCCTTGGCCATAGCGGATCGCGCAGTCGATCCGTTCGGCATCGAAGTCCGTCAGGTTCATCGTCGCCGATATGCGCACGTCGACATTGGGATACAAGGATTGAAACAGGTCGAGACGTGGCACCAGCCACTTGGCGGCGAAGGAGGGCGCCACGGAGACGGTCAGGATGCCGCCTTGGCCCAACTCGTCGAGCCTGAGGAGCGCGTCGCCGAGGCGAGCAAAGCCTTCGATCAGGTCCGGCAGGCACGCCCGGGCCGCCTCGGTGAGCGACATGGCGCGGGTACTCCGGATCAGCAGGCGGCAGCCAAGATGCTGTTCCAGAATCTTGATCTGCTGGCTAACGGCCGCGGGCGAGACATGCAGCTCGCTTGCCGCCTTCGAGATGCTGAGATGCTTGGCCGTCACGACGAAGGCGCGAAGCGCGTTGAGTGGCGGCAATCGGCGCATGGTTGGTAGCATGGCGCGGTGCTTGTACCAGAACATGATGTTTAAGAAAAACTAAATATAGACCTTAGGATTTCTGCGTTGCATTGAGTTGAAAGATAATGGCTTTTCACGATAGATGGCAGCGCCATCACCCATGAGTTTATTAATCGAGCGAGGCCATGATCAGGGTCGGCGGCAGGCTTGTGCTTGGCGAACGTCGCGGCGAAGGTGCCACGCGGCTCGGCCGGCACATTTGGGTCGCGGGTGCCGCCGCCCTCCTGCTGATGGCGGGGACTGTCGGCCTGGCACAAGCGAGCGGTTGGCGGCTTGGCGCGCTTTGGCTGGTCGGGGGTGCACTCGGCTTGGTCCTCTATCGGACCATGTTCGGCTTCGCGTCGGCGTTTCGGGCGCTACTGAACGAGCGCCGCACGATCGGCTTCCGCGCTCAACTGCTGATGCTGGCCCTGGCCGTTCTCTTGTTCTTCCCGGCGCTCGCGGCAGGCGAAATCCTGGGCTCGCCGGTCAGGGGTTTTATCTTCCCTGTCGGTGTCGCCACCCTCATCGGCGCGTTCGTCTTTGGCATCGGCATGCAGATTGCCGGCGGCTGTGCCTCCGGCACGCTCTACACGGCAGGCGGCGGCAATCCCAAGATGCTGATCGCCTTGCCGTGCTTCGTGATCGGCATGACCGCGGGGGCGTACAGCGCCGAACTCTGGGGCCGGTTGCCCGCCTTGCCGGGCCTGTCGCTGGTGGCGGAGTTCGGGCTCTGGCCCGCGTTGGCCGTGACGTTGGGCGTTCTGGCGGCGCTCTGGATTGCGGCCGCCGGCCACGAGCGGAAGCGCCATGGCAGGGTCCAGCCGCTCCTGCTGGGTGGTGGCCCGCATCGGCTTCTGTCGCATCCATGGCCGCTCGCCTGGGGCGCCCTGGCGCTCGCGCTGCTGAACGCCCTGACTTTGTGCCTGGCTGGCCGGCCCTGGGGGATCACCGCCGCGTTGGCGCTCTGGGGCTCCAGGACCGTCGATCGCCTCGGCCTCGATGACCCGGTGTTCTGGTTCTATTGGGAGGAGCCGACGCGCGCCGAAGCATTGCATCGCAGCCTGCTCGGTGACGTGACGACGGTCATGGATCTGGGCCTCATGGCGGGCGCGCTGCTGGCCGCCGGGCTCGCCGGGCGCTTTGCGCCCAGATGGCGCATGGCGCCCCGCGAGCTGGCCGGTGCCGTCATCGGTGGCCTGCTGCTCGGCTATGGCGCCGCCATGGCGAGCGGCTGCAATATCAGCGCCTATTTCTCCGGCATCGCGTCGGGCAGCCTGCACGGCTGGGTGTGGATCGTGGGGGCACTTCCGGGCTCGGCAGCCGGGCTCGTCCTGCGCCGCCGGTTCGGCCTCGACCGGGGCTAGCGGTCTACCGAAGGGCGGCTTTTTGTCTTTGCGAGAAGGCTGGCAGGCCGAGCGGGGCCCGGTGATCGACGGGCAGCCCGCCGACGAACCCGAAATTGAACCGCCGCCGCCCTTGAATCCGCTCTGAAAATTGGCTTCGTTCGGTAAAAACAACATTTCTAGAGCGGTTTCACCATGACTGGAAACACCCCTCACCCTCCCAGCGCTTTGCGATCGGTCCCTCCCTCTCCCCGCTCGCGCGGGGCGAGGGTTAACCCAGCCCCTCGCCCCATCGGGGAGAGGGTGGCCCGAAGGGCCGGGTGAGGGGGTGGATGATTCCGGCAAACGTAAAAGTGCTTTAGAGCGTCACACGAGCGACGGCCGCGCCGCGCCGGCACCGGCGGCAAGCAGTTCGGCGACGACCGCCAGCGCGTGCTCCAACAGGCCGCGATCGGCCGGCTGGCCGATGCAAATGCGCACGCCGTCGACCGCGTCGCCACGGCCGACCGCGAACAGCGGCGCCGGGCCGACGCCCACACCCCGCGCCCGGGCCGCCTCGGCAAAATCCTCGGCCCGCCACTCGGCCGGTAGCGGCAGCCAGACATGGTAGGCTTCGGGATGGGAACCGCCGACATGGGGGGCGAGATGCCGGCGCATGATCGCCTGGCGCGCTGCCGCCTCCAGGCGTTGGGCGGCGGCGATGCGCTCGGCTTCACCGCTCTCGATCAACGCCGCCGCGACGGCGGCGGCGAGCGGCGTCGCCATCAAGGTGGTGGCACGCAGCGCGCTGGCGAGCGGCCGGCCGAGCCGCCCCGGCGCCAGCGCGTAGCCGATGCGCAGCCCCGGCGCCACGCTCTTCGAGAGGCTGGTGATATAGACCGCTTGCTCGGGTGCGAGCGCGGCAATGGGCGGCGGCCCATCCACCAGATAACCGCAGACGTCATCCTCGACCAGAACCACGTTATGCGCCTCGGCGACGGCGGCGATGGCGAGGCGCCGCTCAAGCGACATGATGCGTGTCGTGGGGTTCTGCAAGGTGGGGACGAGGTAGAGCGCCTTGACGCCACCGCCGCCACAAGCAGCCGCGAAGGCATCGGGCAACACGCCTTCGCTATCCATCGCGACACCCTTGAGACGCAAGCCGAGCGAGGCGGTGACGGCCTTGATGCCCGGATAGGTTAGGGTCTCGGCGAGCAGTGTGTCGCCCGGCTGAGCCACGGCGGACAGCACCGTCCACATGGCGTGCTGGGCGCCGTTGGTGACGATTACCCGTTCCGGCGCCGACGGCAGGCCGGCGCTCGTCAGCCAGGCGGCACCCGCCGCTCGATGCCGTTCTATGTCGGCATACGGGTGGTAATCCAACAAGCCGCCGAAATCCGCCGCGCGCGCGACGGTCATGACCGCATGGCCGATTGCCGCGGTCATTTCCGGGCTTCGAACCGGGTGGTTGTGGCTCATGTCGATCAGCGAGGGTTCGGGATCGAGCGAGCGAAATGGCCGGCTGTAGCGGCGGTCGGCGCGCACGAAGGTGCCGCGTCCCACTTCACCGACGATCAGGCCGCGCCGCTCCGCCTCGCCATAGGCGCGGCTAACCGTGCCGACGGTGACGCCAAGCCGCCAAGCGAGTTCGCGGTGGGTCGGCAGCCGCGTGCCGGCGGGCAATTCCTTGCTCTCGATGGCATCGCCGATCGCTTCGGCGATGGCCACGTAACGCGGCCCCGATCGCTCGGTGAGATCCGGCGTCCAGTCCGGCGCGATCATATTGTCTCCGTGACAATGTTTAAATTGAACCTGTAAATAATGTGGGGTATCCAGTCAAGGGGAAAAGGATATTCCGATATTGTATCGGATATCGCCAATATAGGGTTGAATTGTCATGGATACAATATCGATCGGCCGACCCGCTATCGCCCGGCGTCCCGCTCGCTCTCTGTTGGGGCGGCTGGCGCTGCCGCGGGTTCTGGCCGCTCTTTGGCGGGACTGGACGGCGCGCGCCGAGCAGCGCCGCGCCCTGGCGGCGCTTGACGACCGGATGCTGCGCGACGTGGGCTTGAACAGAGGCGACGTCGCGCGCGAGCTTGCCAAGCCGCCGTGGCGGATCTGACCCAAGGTGCCGCGCCAACGGCGGCGAACGAGGTCTTCGATGCAAATCCCGATCTATCAGGTCGATGCCTTCGCCGACCGGCTGTTCACCGGCAATCCGGCGGCGGTGTGTCCGCTTGCGGCCTGGCTGCCGGACGCCGTGATGCAGGCGATCGCCGCCGAGAATAATCTATCCGAGACGGCGTTCTTCGTGGCCGAGGGCGCGCATTTCTGCCTGCGCTGGTTCACGCCCGCGGTCGAGGTGCCGCTTTGCGGCCACGCGACCCTCGCCTCGGCCTATGTGGTCTTTGCCCATATCGACCCGGCGCGCACCTCGGTCAGATTCGAGACGGCGAGCGGGATGCTCGCCGTGCGCCGCGACGGCGATCTCCTGGTCATGGACTTTCCGGCGATGCCGCCGGTTGCGTGTGCTACGCCAACGGCCCTCGCCGAGGCGCTCGGGGCTTTGCCCCAACGGGTGTCGCAAACCGCCGGCCAGTATCTGGCCCACTTTGCGATGGCCGAACGGGTCCGTTCCCTCACCCCCGACATGGCGGCCCTCGCCCGGCTCGACCGCGACGGCGTCATTGTGACGGCGCCGGGCATGGATGGCGCCGACTTCGTATCGCGCTACTTCGCGCCGAAGAAGGGCATAGCAGAGGACCCGGTGACCGGCGCCGCTCATTGTGTGCTGGCACCCTATTGGGCTAAGGAACTTGGCAAGACGATGCTGGTCGGCCGCCAGGTGTCGGCGCGCGGCGGCACCGTTCGCTGTCGCCTCCTGGGCGAGCGAGTCGAGCTGGCGGGCCGGGCGGTGCCCTACATGATCGGCACCATCGACATTTAGAGCAGCCCGAACAGCGCCTCGGGCGCGGCGCGTGACTGGAACCGATCAGGGTCGATGTGACGATGGCGCCCCAGCCGCCGCCGACGCGCCGGTCGTGAAAACCTCGGCGGTATGCACGATGGCGCTCGCTTGCGCCGGCGAGAACCCGAATGTGAGCAAGACGGTCGCGGAGACCACACCAAACGCCATGCCCTGTATGATCGGGAGCATCGGTATCAAGGAGCGACCCACCATGGCGACGGCGACATTGGCGGAACTGGAATTGGCGGCCGAGCTGGTGCATGGCGTCCTCTCGCCGACGCCCCAGATTGCCTGGCCGCTCTTGGCGGAGCGGTCTGGCGCCGAGGTCTGGGTCAAGCATGAGAACCACACGCCCATCGGCGCCTTCAAGCTGCGCGGCGGCCTCGTCTACATGGACGACCATGCCCGCCGCAACCGGAACGGGCCGGGTGTCATCACCGCGACGCGCGGCAATCATGGCCAGTCGGTTGCCTTCGCCGCCCGCCGGGCTGGGATCGGCGCGACCATCGTCGTGCCCGAGGGCAACAGCACCGAGAAGAACGCCGCCATGGCTGCCTTCGGCGCCAGGCTAATTGTCCATGGCCACGATTTCCAGGCGGCCTACGAGCATGCCGTGGCGCGGGCGGCGGGTGACGGGCTGCATTTGCTGCCTTCGTTCCATCCCTTGCTGGTGCGTGGCGTTGGCACCTATGCGCTCGAATTCTTCCGGGCCGTGCCCGACCTCCATACGGTCTATGTGCCGATCGGCCTCGGCTCCGGCATTTGTGGCGTGATCTCGGCCAGGGACGCGCTTGGACTGACGACGCGGGTCGTCGGCGTGGTGGCGGAAGGGGCACCCGCCTACGCCCTTTCCTTCGCCGAGCGGCGGCCGGTTTCCACCAACGCCGCCGATACCATGGCCGACGGCGTGGCCTGCCGGGTGCCGGTGCCGGAATCGCTTGCCATCATCCTGGCAGGCGCCGAGCGGGTGATGGCGGTCTCGGACGGCGAAATCAAGGCGGCCATGCGCGCCTATTTCACCGACACCCATAATGTGGCCGAGGGTGCGGGCGCGGCACCACTCGCCGCCCTCCTGAAAGAACGCGGCGCCATGCGGGGGCGCAAGGTCGGCCTCATTCTCTCCGGCGGCAATATCGACCTCGCCCTCTATCGGACGGTACTGGCGGAGGCCGGTGATGGCTGAGGCGATCACGATCGAGCCGGCGAAAGGCGCCGCCGACCTCGATCTGGCGCGGACGCTGTTCCGGGAATATGCGGCGAGCGTCGGGGCACCGCAATGTTTCGCGGGCTTCGAGACGGAGCTGGCTGGCCTGCCGGGCGCCATGCATTTCGAGTTGACGATCGTGCCTTGAAGAAACGCAAGGATCGGGTCGTGGCGGCGCCTGACGCCGGGTAGGATGAGCGCTTGCTGAATTAGGCTGGAGGCACACATGCAGACCGCCATGATCGACCGGTCCCCGGAGGCCCGTTCGGGAGCGACCGACCCCGTCGAGGCCGGCCATATCTATCGCCGCCTGGAGGCGGCGCTCCGCTTCATCGCCGACAACCAGGCGGGCCAGCCGAGCCTGGACGACATCGCCGAAGCGGCGCATTTGAGCCCGCACCATTTTCAGCGCCTGTTCACCCGCTGGGTGGGGGTGAGCCCGAAGCGTTTCCTGCAATATCTGACCTTAGGCTATGCCAAGGCCCGGCTGGGCGAGGCGGCAAGCGTGCTCGATGCCGCCTATGATGCGGGCCTCTCGGGACCGAGCCGGCTGCATGATCTCTTTGTCACCCACGAGGCGATCACGCCCGGCGAATTCAAGCAGCAGGGCGAGGGCCTGGTCATTCGTTACGGCTTTCACCCAACACCGTTCGGCGATTGCCTGTTGATGCTCACGACGCGCGGCATTTCGGGACTGGCGTTCGCGAGCGAGGGCATGCGGGAAGCGGTGCTCGCCGACATGGCGGCGCGCTGGCCCAAGGCCCGGCTGGTGGCGAAGCCAGCCGACACGGCGCCACTGGCGGCGCGCATCTTTGCCGGCGCGCCGGGCCCCATCCATTTGCATCTCCATGGCACCAATTTCCAGATGCGGGTGTGGGAGGCGCTGCTCAGGGTGCCGCCCGGCGGCTTGGTCAGCTATGGCGACCTCGCGCGCCACATTGGCGTGCCCAAGGGCTTCCGCGCCGTGGGTGCCGCCTGTGGGGCCAATCCGGTCAGCTTCCTCATTCCCTGCCATCGGGCGGTGCTCTCGACCGGGGGGCTCCGCCACTATGCCTGGGGTACCGGCCGCAAGGCCGGCCTGATCGGCTGGGAGGCCGCCCGGCGGGCGGGCGAAAACGCCGCATAGCCGGGCCTTCAATTCCCGGCGCGGCTCCGCTAGGGTGACGGCCGCCCCAGAAGGAGAACGCCCATGGCCAAATATCGCATCGCTGTCATCCCCGGTGACGGCATCGGCAAGGAAGTGGTGCCCGAGGGCATTCGGGCACTCGACGCCGTGGGCACGCGCTTCGGCATTTCTTTCGAGTGGCGGCATTTCGACTGGAGCTGCGAGGGCTATGCCACCACCGGCCGGCTGATGCCGCCCGACGGTATCGACCAGCTCCGCCCCTTCGATGCGATCTTCCTCGGCGCGGTCGGCTGGCCGACGGTGCCGGATCATGTCTCGCTCTGGGGCCTCTTGATCCCGATCCGCCGCGAGTTCGAGCAATATGTCAATCTGCGGCCCGTGCGCCTCTTGAAGGGTGTGACCTCGCCATTGCGGGACCGCGGCCCCGAAGACATCGACTTTCTGGTGATCCGCGAGAATTGCGAGGGCGAATATTCCGAGATCGGCGGCCGTCTCTATCGCGGTACCGAGAACGAATTGGCGGTGCAGGAGAACATCTTCACCCGGCGCGGCGTCGACCGCATCCTGCGCTATGCCTTCGAGCAGGCGAAGGGCCGAGCGAAGAAGCATGTCACGTCCGCCACCAAGTCGAACGGCATCATCCACACCATGCCGTTCTGGGACGAGCGCTTCAAAGCCATGTCCGCCAACTATCCCGGCATCAAGACCAGCCAATATCACATCGACATTTTGACGGCCCATTTCGTGCAGCACCCGGACTGGTTCGACGTGGTGGTGGGCAGCAATCTTTTCGGCGACATTCTCTCCGACCTGGGCCCGGCGGTGGCGGGTTCCATCGGCATCGCGCCCTCCTCCAACATCAACCCGGAACGCACCGCGCCCTCCATGTTCGAGCCGGTGCACGGCTCGGCGCCCGACATCGCCGGCAAGGGTATCGCCAACCCGATCGGGCAGATCTGGTCGGCCGCCATGATGTTGCAGCATCTGGGCCATCCCGACGCGGCACTCGCCATCGAGAGCGCGATCGAGACCGCGCTGACCGGTGGCGGGCCGCGCACCCGCGACATGGGCGGCAACGGCTCGACCGTCGACGTGGGCAAGGCCATCGCGGAGATTGTCGCTCGATGAGCTATGGCGAGCCGCAACGGCCCTTGCGGTTCGAGGAGTTCAAGGTCGGCGATCGCTATACCTCGCCGGGATATACCTTTACCGAGGCGGCGATCATCGACTTCGCGCTTCAGTATGATCCGCAGCTATTCCACCTCGATGCCGAGGCGGCGAAGGAAACTCTCTATGGCAGCCTGATCGCGAGCGGCTTCCACACGCTCTGCATCGCGTTTCGCCTGGTCAACCAGTCGGGCCTGCCGCGCTTCAATGTGGGCGGCAAGGGCATCGACGAGGTGCGCTGGATCAAGGCGGTACGGCCCGGCGACACGCTGCATGTCGAGGTGGAGGTGGCCGATGTGGCGCCCTCGCGCATGGCCGACCGGGGTAGTGTGCAGCTCAAATATACGGCGATCAACCAGAAGGGCGAGGCGGTGTTGACGGCCCTCCTCAATCACATGATCCGCACCCAGGCCGGAACGGCTGGCGTGTGACCGCTAACCTGCCATTCCTATTCCTCATCGGCGGCAGCCAGACCGTGTCGCTGCCGGCGGGCGGCACGGCCAGCGTGCCGCTGTCGCAGGCGACCGGCGGGGCCGCCAATACCGTGATCGGCATCGGCGGCTTGGACCGTGTCGCCGCCGGTTCCGGCTCGGGCCTCAAGATCGTCTTCAAGATGACGGTCGAGGGCGTGCACCGGGGCACCGGTACGCTGGCCCAGCCCACCTTCGAGGTGCTGGACGCCGCCGGTGCCGTGGTCGCGACGGCCGCCTATGACGCGACGCTGCAACGGGCCGAGACCGTTTTCGCCCGGTTCGATGTGGCCTCGGTCAGGGTGGGCGGCGGCGGCGAGGCGGGCACGGCCCTGGTCGCCTCGCGGTTCTTCTACTTCGACGATCATGGCGAGGCGGGCAATGCGCTCACCGTCGCCCCAGGCCTGCGGGTGGCTGGCACGCTCGACAGCGCGGTCGATCGCGATGGCTTCCGGGCGACCTTGTAGGCCGGCCAGACCTACGGCATCACCGTCGATGCGTCGGCCCCAGGTGTGGCCGCGCCGCGTATCGAGGCGCTGGCGTTTGACACGACATCGTTTGTAACACAGACATCAACGCCGCTCGCCACCACCATCGGTGCCAACGGCAGTGCCAGCTTGATCTTCACGCCGACCGTGACAGGCACTTATCTCTTACGGGTGAGCGACGGGTCGGGCGGCCTCGGGGGTTACACCTTCGGCCTCTCCGGCGAAGGCTTGAGCGCGGCCGCGGGGCCCCGGCTCGGCGGCCGATTTGGGACAGAGGGCGCCGACGTCATTTTGACGGCGGGCTTCCCGGGCGACGTGGCGCAAGGTGGGGCCGGCGACGATCTCCTGGTCGGCCAGCTCTCGGGCGATACGTTGCTGGGCGAGGTCGGTCGCGACGCGCTCTTCGGCCGCGCGGGCGCCGATCGCCTCGACGGCGGCGCGGGCGACGACAATCTCTTCGGCGAGGCCGGCGACGACACGCTCCTCGGCGGCGCCGGCATCGATAATCTGATCGGCGGTCCGGGCGCCGACTTGCTGGTGGTGGGCGAGGGGCGGGGCGCCCATGACGGCGTCTTCGGCTTCGATCCCGCCGAGGGCGACCGCCTCTTGTGGCAGCGCTTGCCGGGCTCGCCCATCGTCGATGCCGCTACCGCCGCCGCCGCCCAGATCAACCAGGGCGGCAACAGTTTCGTGTGGCTCGGCCATAACGGCTTCGAGGGATGTCTTTATCATCCTCGTCGGCGTCGCCCGAGTGGACGCCAGCGCCCTCCTGGTAGCGCCCTAAGTCACCGCGATGGGGGCACCGTTGGCGCCGGTCGCCCCTTTGATCGGCGAGGGCGTGAAGATGTAGGCGAAGCGCGTCTTACGGTCGGCAATTAGCTCGTCGAAGTTCAAATTCTCGTGGATGAAGATGCCGTTCTTCGCGATCAGCTCGGCGTGGCAGGCGAAGGCCAGGTTCGGGTCGGGGTTGGGCACGCATTCGACCGGCCAGGTATCGGCGCCGGCGAGACAGAGACCCTTATCGACGATCCAGCGCGTTGCCTCCAGGCCGATACCGGGAGCGCCGGAATTGTAGCGGTCGTTGTTCTTCATCCAGAGGCTGCCCCAGCCGGTGTGGAAGAAGATGGCGTCACCTTGTTTGATTTCGGCTTCGGGCGTGTCCTGGCGGGCAAGGGCGGCGCGGATGTCGGCCGCCGTGATCTCCTGACCCGCGTCCATCATGGCACCCTTGAGGGCCACCATGTCGATCAGGTGGCCGCGGGTGAATAGCGGTTTGAGTTTTTCGATGCCGAGCTTCTTGAGGCCGTTGGCGTCGTTGATCGCGGTGCTGGTGTGGCCGTTGTAGAAGCGCATCTCGTTCCTGTCGCCGTCGCGGCCGAGCTGCACGCCGATATGGCCGAGGCCGTCGAACTGGGTCCCGACCTGGCCGATCTCGGTCGCCAGGAACTCGTCATTGTAGACGAGCTTGTTGCTGCCGAAGGGGCCGCCCGTGGGCGCACCCGGAATGCGCAGCGTGAAGGCGCGGGTGCCGAAGAGCGGCATGCCCGCCTCATAGACGCGGCCGATGCGATAGACCTTGCCATCGCGAATCAACTGCACCGTGTCGAGCACCTTGGCGGGCGTGATCCAGTTGCTCGCACCCGCCTCGTCGCCGGCACCCCAGCGCGACGGCCACCAGGGCGCCTGGGCAGGCGGCGTCTGCGCGTGGGCCTCGGAGACCAGCGGCGCGCCACCGAACTTGCCATGCATGGCGCCCGCCAAGGCGCCGGCGCCGATCAGGCTCGCGGTCTTCAGGAACGAACGCCGGCCGGTCTCCAACGCACCCTCGGTACCGTCGGTCCGCGTCTTGCTCTCCTCGGTCATGGCATTTCTCCCCCGGTTGTCACGCCATGCAGCGTCCATCCCCGCACCCGGGCTGTCAATAAGAAGGGCGCGTGCCTATAGTCTCCCGGTCATGAGCCTCTTTGACCCAGATCGTTCCAATGAGCGCCTGCCCGTCTCGGTGATCACCGGCTTCCTCGGCAGCGGCAAGACGACGCTCCTCAACCACCTGCTGCGTCATCCCGACATGGCCGACAGCGCCGTCATCATCAATGAGTTCGGCGAGATCGGCCTCGACCATCGGCTGGTCGAGAGGGTCGACGGCGAGCTCACGGTCATGGCCAATGGCTGCATCTGCTGCACGGTCAGGGGCGATCTGGAGACGGCCGTGCGCGGTCTTCTGGCGCGCCGCCGCGCCGGCTCCGTGACGCCCTTCGCCCGCATCCTGATCGAGACCACGGGGCTCGCCGATCCGGCGCCGATCGTCCAGCTCTTCCTCAACAACCCGTGGCTCACCCACTATGTCCGGCTCGATGCCATCGTCGCCACCCTCGACGCGGTGCATGGCGCGGGCCAGCTCGACGATCACGGCGAAGCGGTCAAGCAGGCGGCGATCGCCGACCGCTTGCTGCTCACCAAGCTCGATCTCACCGGCAACGCGGACGGCCTGCGCCGGCGCCTCAGGGCGCTGAACCCAGCGGCGCCGATCGAGGCGGTTCTCCATGGCGCCATCGACCCCGAGCGCTTGTTTGGCGCCGGACCCTTCGATCCGGCCGGCAAGTCGGCCCGGGCGCGCGCTTGGCTCGCGGCCGACGCCTATGCGGGTCACGACCATCACCATCACGCGGCGCCCGACCCCAACCGGCACGACGCGCGCATCCGCGCCGTCTGCTTCCGGGTCACCGCACCGCTCGATTGGCAAAGCGTGCATGATTGGCTCGCCCGTCTGCGCGCGGCCCGCGGTCCGGACCTCTTGCGCGTCAAGGGCATCTTGAACCTTGTGGGAGAGGCGGGCCCGGTGGTCATTCACGGGGTCCAGCATGTCTTCCATCCGCCGGTCCGCCTCGCGGCCTGGCCGGACTCGGACCGGCGTTCCGAAATTGTGGTGATCGGCCGCGACCTGGCGCGATCCGACATCAGGGCGGGCGCGCCGTGGCTCGCGGCACGTTGACCCGCATGCTGGCCCGACTCTAGTTTCACGCGCCCAGTCAAGGGAGGTCCCATGCAGCCCCATAACCGGCCTCGCAATCCGTGCTTTTCGTCCGGCCCCTGCGCCAAGCGCCCGGGTTGGGACGTGGCTGTTTTGCGGGATGCCCTCCTTGGGCGTTCGCACCGCTCGACACCCGGCCGCGCCAAGCTCAAGGAGGTGATCGACCGGACCCGCGCGATCCTCGCCATTCCGGAAAGCCACCGCATCGCCATCGTGCCGGCCTCCGACACCGGCGCGGTCGAGATCGCCCTCTGGTCGCTCTTGGGCGCGCGCGGCGTCGACCTCCTGGCCTGGGAGAGTTTCGGCCTCGGTTGGGTCAATGACGTGGCGCGCCAACTCAAGCTCGCCGACGCCCGGGTGATCGAGGCGCCATACGGCGTGCTCGCCGATCTCGCCAAGGTCGATTTCAGCCGCGACGTGGTGTTCACCTGGAACGGCACCACGTCGGGCGTGCGCGTGCCCAATGGCGACTGGATCAAGCCGGACCGGGCGGGTCTCACCATTTGCGACGCGACCTCGGCGGCCTTCGCCATGGCGCTCCCCTGGGATCGCCTCGATGTCACCACCTGGTCCTGGCAGAAGGTGATGGGCGGCGAGGCGGCCCATGGCATGCTGGTGCTCGGCCCGCGCGCCGTCGAACGGCTGGAAAGCCATGTGCCCGCCTGGCCCTTGCCGAAGATCTTCCGCCTGACCAATGGCGGCAAGCTGAACGAGGGCATCTTCCGGGGCGAGACCATCAACACCCCCTCCATGCTGTGCGTCGAGGATGCGCTGGATGGCCTTCGCTGGGGCCAATCGCTGGGTGGCTTGCCGGCCTTGATAGCGCGCTGCGACGGGAATTTCGCGGCTATTGCGGAATGGGTCGGGCGCACGCCCTGGATCGACTTCCTGGCGCGGGACCCGGCCACCCGCTCGACCACGTCGATCTGCCTCAAATTCACCGACCCGGCGATCATGGCGCTCCCGGCCGAGGGCCAGCGGGCGGTCGCCAAAGCCATGGCCGCCCGACTCGAGGATATGAACGTCGCCTACGACATCGACGCCCACCGGGATTCGCCGCCCGGGCTCCGCATCTGGGCCGGCGCCACGGTGGAGCGAGCGGATCTCGAAGCCCTCGCTCCCTGGCTCGATTGGGCGTTTGCCCAGGTGCGGAGCCTGGCGCCCGAGCCAGCTTGACGGCAGCTTGATGGCACCCAGAGTCCTGATCGCCGATGCCTTGAGTTCCAGCGCGGTCGCGATTTTCGCCGAGCGCGGCATTGCGGTCGATGTCAAGGAGGGCATCGAGCCCGCGGCGCTGATCGCCTGCATCGGCGGCTATGACGGCCTGGCGGTGCGCTCGGCGACCAAGGTGACGGCGGCTGTGCTGGCGGCAGCCGGGCGCCTCAAGGTGGTGGGACGCGCCGGCATCGGCGTCGACAATATCGACGTGGCGAGTGCGACGGCGCGGGGTGTGTGCGTCATCAACACGCCGTTCGGCAATGCGATCACCACGGCCGAGCATGCCATCGCCATGATGTTCGCGCTGGCGCGCCAGATACCGGCGGCGGATCGCTCGACCCAGGCCGGCAAATGGGAGAAGTCGCGCTTCATGGGGGTCGAGCTGACAGGCAAGACCCTGGGCGTGATCGGCTGCGGCAATATCGGCGGCATCGTCGCCGAGCGCGCGCTTGGGCTGCGCATGCGGGTCATCGCCTATGACCCGTTCCTCTCGGGCGAGCGGGCGGTCGATCTGGGTGTCGAGAAGGTCGACCTCGATGCCCTTCTCGCCCGCGCCGATTTCATCACCCTGCACACGCCCCTGACCGACCAGACCAAGGGTATGCTCAACGCCCGCACCCTTGCCCGGACCAAGCCGGGGGTGCGGATCATCAATTGCGCGCGCGGCGGCCTGGTGGACGAGGCGGATTTGCGCGCCGCCCTCGATTCCGGTCATGTGGCGGGTGCCGCCTTCGACGTGTTCGTCGCCGAGCCCGCCATCGACAACCCTCTCTTCGGGCACGCCAATGTGGTGGTCACACCGCATCTGGGTGCCGCCACCAGCGAGGCCCAGGAGAATGTGGCCCTCCAGGTGGCCGAGCAGATGGCCGACTATCTCTTGACCGGTGCGGTGACCAGCGCCGTCAACATGCCGTCCCTGACCGCCGAGGAAGCGCGCCGCCTCAAGCCCTACATGCAGCTCGCCGAGCAGCTTGGCTCCTTCGCCGGCCAGCTTACCGAGACCGCGATCGGCGCCGTGCAAGTGAGCTATCAAGGCCATGTGGCGACGCTCAACACCCGCCCGCTCACGGCCATCGTGCTGGCGGGTCTCTTGCGGCCGACGCTCGAGGCCGTCAACGTTGTCAACGCGCTCACACTGGCGCGCGAACGCGACATTCATGTGAGCGAGGTCAAGGACGAGGAGCCGGGCGACTACCAGACCCAGATCGGCCTCAGCGTGACCACCGAGCGGCGCCCGCGCACCGTCTCCGGCACCCTCTTCGCCGGCAGCCGGCCCCGGGTCGTGCAGGTGGAGGACATCCACTTCGAGGCGGAGCTTGGCCCCGCCATGCTGTTCATCCGCAACAAGGACAAGCCCGGCTTCATCGGCCGCCTGGGCAGCATTCTGGGCGACGCCGGCGTCAATATCGCCAACTTCCATCTCGGCCGCTCGGCGCCCGGCGGCGATGCCATCGCCCTCGTCGAGATCGACGGCGCTTGTCCGCCAGCGGTGCTCGAGGCACTCCGGGCCTTGTCCGACGTGATCCAAGCCAAGAGCCTGAAATTTTAGGGCCGTCCTCGCCATTTCATATCCCGCCATCTCGCCGGTCGACCGGCGCTACCCGCGAATTTTCTGCTATTGCAATGTCCCGGACCGAAGACATTTGGAGCGAACCCAATAAGTCTTTGATAATTTGAGGAATTTTCAAAGCAAACCCAATAAGTCTTTGATAATAAAAGGAACACAAAATAAATAAACGAATTATGGAGTATATAGAAAAATAGTTCGATAATCACTATACTCTCTCCGACCCGGCTTGTCACGCGCCACGGAGGGCGGGTGCTGCCCTTCGACATGGCCGCGGCCATCGCCCACGCGGAAATTTTCGCGGCTCGCCGGCGGGCTGGCCGGCATTGACCGTGGTCTCGAGAGTGCCCGCGCCGGGCGGTTCGCGACCGACGCGGAAGTTGTGGCGGTATTCGCCAAACACCGGCCGGCATGAAGGTTGTCTTCACCGCCCGTGCCCTCGGTGATCTCGACGAAATCCTCGG